>JAYTWP010000124.1:0-23542 GCA_043743395.1 Actinomycetota bacterium
AGCGCTGGATAGCTGCGCGCGTCGACGTTGTCGTACGGCGAGTAGCTGAGCATGTACTGCGCATACGGTTCCGCGCGCGGGTCGCCCCACTCTTCCCACTCGGTCACCGTCAGCGGCAACGAGGGATCGCTCATCGTGGAGACGACATCGACGAATGGCACCTCGGCAACTGCCGATGAGAACAAATCGGGGCGCATGTTGATGCACGCGCCCACGAGTAAGCCACCGGCGCTGCCTCCCCGTAAGGCGAGCCGCCCAGGGGCGACCCAACCGTTCGCGATGAGGTATTCGCAACAAGCGATCGTGTCGCCGAACGTGTTTGCCTTGGCCAGGAGCTTGCCGTCGAGATACCAGCGTCGACCCAGTTCGCCTCCGCCCCGGGGGTGCACCGCGGCAAATGCCCAGCCTCGATCGAGCAATGACAGTCTGGCAACCGAGAACCACGGTGCGAGGCTGATCTCGTAGGAGCCGTAGCCGTACACAACGCCGGGGGCCGTGCCGTTGGCCGCAGCATCGCGGCGGCGCACCACATCGAGCGGGATGCGTGTGCCATCGGCGGCTGTTGCCCATTCGCGGCTCGCCGTGTACTGGCTGAGATCGACGCCTGGCACCGGTTTTTGCTTCAGAAGCGTTCGTTCGTGGGTCTCGATGTCTTCTTCGAACACCGACGCCGGTGTTGTGAATGACTGGTACGTGAAACGAACCGTGCTCGTTTTCCACTCGGGGTTCGAGTCGAGTTCGACTTCGTGCGGTTCGTCACCGAGGTCTATGACGTGTTCACGTCCATCGGCGCGCAGGACGCGCAACCGTTGCTGGGCGTGGTGCCACTCGTGCACGACAAGGTGGCTCTCGAACGGTTCGGCACCGATGATACGTCGACCCGCTTCATGCGCCAGGAACTCTGTCCACTCGTGCGGTGAGGTGACAGGCGCTGTCATCACGCGAAAGTCCTCAGCGTCGAGATTGGTGACGATCACGAAGCGGTCGCCCCAATGGTCGAGGTGGTATTCGAGGTCGGGCGTGCGTGGCCGAACAATCTGCGGGGTCGCGGCGGGTTGTGACGCCGGAACGATCGCAACCTCTGACGACAACTTGCTCGACGATTCGAGCACGATCCATTGGTCGCTCCGGGTGAGGTCGACGGACACGAAGAATCGCTCGTCGAGATCTTCGAGCACCAATTGGTCGAGGTCCTGCGGGGTGCCGATGAGGTGGCGCCACACCTGGAACGGGCGCATGGCTTCGTCGGGCTTCACGTAGAACAGCCAGCGCTCGTCGCTCGTGCCGTCGGCGTCGGCAGCGGTCACGTTCGACCACGCACATCCGCCCCACGACGTGTCGGTGAGGACGTCACTGAGGTCGGTGCCTGTGGCGAGATCGCGCACGCGCATCGTGTACCGCTCTCCACCGTCGGTATCGCTGGACCACGCCAGCAGCGTGTGGTCGGGACTCACGACAAAGGTGCCGAGGGAGAAGTACTCGTGACCGTCGGCCTCCACGTTCTCGTCAAGCAGCACGTGCTCTGTGGCAGCCTCCCGCGAGGTGCCCCGGCAATGGATCGGGTAGCTCTTGGCTTCCTCTGTGCGGCTCGTGTACCACCAAGTGTCCTTACGAACCGGTGCCTCGAGGTCTGTCTCGAGGACCCTCGACTTGATCTCCTCGAACACCGTGTCGATCAATCCGGAGTGCGCAGCGAAGAACTCGTCGGCAAATTTGTTCTCGGCCTCGAGGTACGAAATGGTTGCCGGGTCGTCTCGGTTGCGCAACCACGCCCATGGGTCGCTGAAGCTGCCGGTCGGGCGCTGCCATTCGAATGGAACCTGTTTGGCGAGAGGAGGATTCATCGATCATGCAGGGTAGTGGTCGCTAGGGCGAGCGCGGGCTGCAAACGTTCGATACCCTGACGGCCGTTATGCGGGTGTGGATCGACCAAGACTTGTGTACCGGCGACGGCTTGTGCCTCGACCATTGCCCCGATGTTTTTGTGCAACTCGAAGATGGCATTGCCTATGTTGCCGAGGGCGGATCACCGCTCAACGATCCGGGTGGATCGGGCAGCCTGGCATGGGTGCCCGAGCGTGATTATCGGGCCGTGATCGATGCAGCCGAAGCGTGTCCCGGCGAGTGCATCTTCATCGAGGTCGAGCCGGCCCGGGCGATGCCTGCCGCATAGGCGAGATGGGCTTGTCGACGATTTGTCTACGGCCTTGCGACCCAGTCGCTGAGCAGATTGTGGAAATGGCGCAGCTTGGTTTCTTGGTAGTTCGCCAACGTGACGCCGGGCTTCTTCATCGTGCGCAGGCCGACTTGCACTTTGGGAAGGTTGAACGTGTCCTGATTGAACACCCGAGCCAAGAATCCGAGTTCGGGGGCATCCGTCCAATCGTCGTCGGGCCCCAGCCAATGGATGGGCACTGACGGCGGCTTGGGCTGACTCTCGTCGTATGGCTCGAGGTACATGCATTCCATGATCGACATCTCGTGGTTGTCGCCGTACGGCCGGAATCTGTAGGTGATCCGGTTGTACGCGCCCCACGGATGAAAGTTCGGAAACAGTGTGTAGTAGATGCTCTCGGACATCTCGGCATCACTGAGCAGATCGGCGGCATCCCCGAGCGTCGCGCGCAGATTCATCCGACCTCCCGCACCAGTGACCGCTCGCGCGGTCATCCCCTCCGCGAGAGTGAAGAACGGCGGTTCGTCCAGACGGCGATCCGACACAGCGTCGAATATCTCTTGCTCGCTCGGGGTGAATGAGATGTGCGGGCTTGGTGTGCCGTTGGGCGTGATCGCCCGCGAGAAGTTGCCCTCGAAGTCATATTGACTGTTGGCGTCCCCGATGCCCGCAAGTAACTGCGGATGGGTCGCCACGACATGGAATGCCTCCATGAAGGCCTCCTGCACGACCTTCCAATTGGCACGAAACACCCGAGCCACGTGTGCAGATTTATACCGCTTCTCGAGCGGCCACTTCTCGAAGTGACTCGGCAGGTTGCCGAGAAAGGACTCGAGCGGCTCGCAGTCGGGGTCCATGTTGACGAACACGAAACCGCCCCACGTACCGACCTTGATCTCGGGAAGGCCCCACGTGGCCTTGTCGATGTGCGGGAAGTCCCATTCGCAGGGCACCTGCTTCAGCGACCCGTCGAGGTTCCAACAGAATCCGTGGAATGCACAGCGCAGTTCAGTGGCGTTGCCATTTCTTTCTCGCAGTTGGCGCCCGCGATGCAGACACGCGTTGTAGTACGCCTTGATGCCGTGGCTCGCGTTCGCGTCGGCGTTGCTTGCTCGTACGAGCAGGATCGACTGATCGCAGATGTCGTACACGAGAGTGTCGCCAAGATTGGCGATGTCGTCGATACGGCAGGCCACTTGCCAGACGCGGCTCCACACCTTTTGCTTCTCGAGCTCGTGGAACTCGCGACTCGTGTATCGAGTGACTGGAACGTCTTCGTCACCGATGAAGTGGTAGTTCTGCCACCGAAGTACGGCCGGAACGTTCTCCGGTCGTGAGTCTGTGTCGAGTAGCTCTTGATATGAGATTCCCGGTGAGCGTGCGTCGCCCGGTGATGGTGGTTTGCTGAGTAGGGTCATGCGGGCTCCTTCGCGAAGGGTATGGCGGCGTCAGTCGTCGGTGAGGACCTGGGCGGCCTGCTGGTGCCGGTTGGTTGTCTGCTTGCCGCCGATCCAGATGCACAGGTGCGGATCGGCCTGCTTGAGTTCTCCGGACAGCCAGACGCCGTGCTCGGTGAACTCGCCGATGCGGCCATCCTTTTCAACCTGGATCGTGCCGTGGTCCGTGACGTCGTACAGGGCGCCTGACAATGGGTGACGAATCGTTCGCATGTTGGAAACTCTCCGATCGACCTGAACAACGTGAATCGGAAATTACTCATCGCGCGATCAATTCTTCGTACTGAGCGCTTCGGGGAGCTAAACCTTCGGGGGCGAGGACTGTCGGCGCATGCGCCCTGCGAACGCCCCAATGCTGATGAGTAACCCCGCACATGCGAGCGCGGCCTCGACCGCGGCGACGCCTGCGAAGCGCGTTCGATCACCAAGCGCGACTGCGCCGGTGACGAGCGCTGCTGCGATGCCGACATAGCACGCGAATCGGAACTTGGCGATGCCCGCTACGACAGCGCCGACGGGCGACACAAACGGAATCGCAATGATCACGAACATGCGCTGGTTGGTCTCGGGCCCGAGCCACCATGGTGAGATCCCTGAGACGCGACAGGCCTGCCAGACTGCCCCGAAGCCGAGGATGACCCCGATCCATCCAGCGATGAACAGGGTTCGCCAAGCTGGCGTCAGCTGCCCCGGATTGGGCGGTGGCTGCACGCGTGGCGCGTAGATGCCGCTGGGGCCGAGGTCATACTGCTGCGACATCGCGGGAGGCAAAAAGCTGGGCGGCGACGGCAAGGGAGAAGACGGCGACGGTTCGGCAGCGGAGTGTTGGTCGTCTCGTTGCAGATCCATCTGGCGGGCAGCGTAGTCGCTATTCCCGATGAACTCTCGTCGACCTGCAGAGCGACCTGGGGGGCCGACGGATACCCTTGTGGCCTCATGGCCCCGATTCCGTTCTCGAAGCTTTCGATCTTCTTTCCAATGTGGAATGAGCAGGAATACATCGAGCGCGCCATGACTGCTGGCAGAACGACCTGCTTGGGTCTTATCGAGGCAGGCGAGATCGCCGATTTCGAACTCATCGTGGTCGATGATGCTTCCACGGACGACACCCCCCAGATCGCGGACCGCCTCGCTGCCGAGGACTCGCATGTACACGTTGTGCATCACCCTGTGAATCGCAAACTCGGTGGGTCGATCAAAACCGGCTTCGCGGCAGCGACTGGCGATCTCGTGTTGTACACCGATGCCGACCTGCCGTTCGACTTTGCCGAGCTTGCCAAAGCGATCAGGATCATGCGGTTGTATGAGAGCGACATCGTCAGTGCCTACCGCCACGATCGCACCGAAGAGGGTTCGTCGAGAGCGATCTACACCCTGATCTACAACTTGCTCATCCGGATGATGTTCGGCGTGAAGATGCGTGACATCAACTTCGCGTTCAAGCTGTGCAAGCGGCGGGTCTTCGAGCACATCGAGCTGAAGAGCGAGGGCTCGTTCATCGATGCCGAGTTGGTCATCAGAGCCAAGAAGCTCGGCTACACCGTCACGCAATTCGGTGTCGATTACTTTCCTCGAACCCGCGGGGTGTCCACCCTCAGCAGCCCCGCCATCATCGTGAAGATCCTGCACGAGATGCGTGAGCTCCGTACCGAGCTGTTGGGCATCACCAAGGTTGTCTGACCCGGAATGAATACTCGTCGGCCTCCCGCCCGAAACACTCAGTCGAATCGTTGGGTCCCCGCCATTGCCGCGGTCGGGGTCCTGTGCATCGTCGTTGCTGTTGGCGCACTTGGCGGCGGCAACGATGATCCGGGCCTTGCGAACTCGACACAGACGTCGGCGATCGATGTCGCTGCGCTCACGGTTCCGATCAGCACGCTGCCCGGCGTGGTCATCGACTCCACACCGACAGCGATCGTGAAGACCAATCTCACTCGATCGTTGGTCATGGGTCTCGTGGGGCCCGATGTCACTCAGTTGCAGACACGCCTTGACCAGCTTGGGTTCGCGCCTGGTGCCGCAGATGGCGCATTCGGCGATCAGACCAAGCAGGCAGTCTGGGCGTTCGAGAAGTTAGTACTCAAGACACCTCGTGCAGCAGCAACGGGCAAGGTCACCAACGCGATGTGGCAGATCATGCAAGACCCCATCGTGGTGCAGCCGCGCCGACTCGATGACCCTGGTCATCCCGCTCAGACCCACATGGAGATCTACCTGCCCGAGCAGGTGGGCATCGTGTTCACGGCCAACAAGGCTACGCTCATCATCCACATCGCGAGTGGCACCGAGCAGCCGTGGTGCGAAACCCTTGTCAAGGACACCGACGAGAAAGGTAACCCGATTTTTCCTCCGGTCGAAGAAGGCGAGTGCGGGGTGTCCAAGACGCCGGGTGGTGTGTTCAAGTTCACGCGACGCGTTGTCGGCGAGCGAATGGGGCCACTCGGAGGCATGTGGAATCCGGTCTATTTCAATTACGGAATCGCCGTGCATGGGGCGATCAACGTTCCACTCGAACCGGCGTCGCACGGATGTATCCGAATGCACAAGCGCATCTCTGAGACGTTCCAAAACTTCGTGCATATCGGCGATCGCGTTTTTGTCTGGGGCCAGGACGGCAAGCAGCCTGAGGCTTACAGCAAGAAGGAAATGCTCCCGGTGTTCAACCATAAGGACCCGAACGCGACCACGACCACGAGCACCACCATCGCGCCGACCACGATCCCCGTTGCGCCGACCACAACGACCACGACGCCAAAGCCGGTTGCGACGACGACCACATCGACAACCGTGGCGGCAACCACGACGACCTCCACGTCTGTGCTTGTCACGCCATAGACCCGGCATGACACGATGGGGGCGTGACACTCTTGCCCTACGACGAATTCGGCTTGTTCCACGAGAATGCTGGTGAGTATGGCCTGCCGTTCGACACGCCTCCGCCGGTTCGCCGCGTGGATGTTGAGGTCGAAACGACGGCATCGAACACGCGTACCGTCAGCGCCCTGATATGGGGTTCCGGTGAACCACGGTTGGTGTTTGTGCACGGCGGCGCACAGAACGCCCACACATGGGACACCGTCGCGCTCGACCTCGGTGTACCGCTGGTCGCCGTCGACCTCCCAGGGCATGGTCATTCGGGCTGGCGCGACGACGGCGCGTACACGCCGGTCAATTTGGCCGACGACCTTGCTGTCGTCGTGCGTTCGCTGGCGCCAAATGCGCGCGCGGTCGTTGGTATGTCGCTGGGGGGTCTCACGAGCATGGAGCTCGCCGCTCGGCATAGTGATCTCGTGCAACGTCTTGTGCTGGTCGACATCACGCCCGGAGTGAATCAGCAAAAGGCAAAGGCGGTGATCGACTTCGTGGATGGTCCACAGAGTTTCGCCAGCTTCGACGACCTCTTGGCACGAACCATCCAGCACAATCCGACACGCACAGAATCGTCACTCCGTCGCGGCATTCTGCACAACGCGCACCAATCCGGCGATGGAAGCTGGCAATGGAACTACGACCGGCGCAGTCACGCACGCTCCCGAGACGAGGGTGACGCTCCCGTTGCTGGGGCCGCCGGCGGCGACGGCGTTGGAGAGGCGGTCATCGAGGCAACTGTGTTCTCGCCTCTCTGGGACGACTTCAGTTCGGTACGCTGCCCGATCCTGCTTGTGCGCGGCTCGTTGTCGCCTGTGGTCGACGATGCTGATGTGGTCGAGGCGACGCGACGTCAGCCCTCGCTTCGCGTGGAGGTCGTTGAGGGTGCCGGGCACAGCATCCAAGGTGACCGACCGCGAGAGTTAGCTGCGTTGATCCGCTCGGCAGTTCTGTAGCCGCCACGATCTGCCGGCGTCACGATGCCGCCGAGTTGATCTTTCAGCCGCCAGTGATGCGCTTGTTGCACTCCACAATTCCACCGAGCACTCCTGCACGGAAGTTGTCTATCTTCTCGAATGCACTCACCGAGGTGCCCGACTGACTGACGTCGTCGAGGATCAAGGCTGTCGACACGGCTTCGTCGAGGTCGCCTGGCGAGATGGTGAACTGTTGGGCGTTCGAGTCGTTCGGGACGATGTCCTTGGTCCATGTGCCGGTGAGGCAGTCGTTGATCAGGGCGCGAGCCTTACCCGTGAGGCTGCTCTTCAATTGCGTCTGCGCAGCTTCGCTCCACGCGTTGCTCAAGACGTAGCCAACCGAGAAGTCGCCGTACTTTGTGTACAACGACTGTGTAAAGCCGCTGTCGTACGCAATTGTGTTTGTCGACTTGCAGTACTGAGCGTGGAACTTCCATTGGTCGACGGCGATGTCATCACATGTCGGATATGGACCGTCATGGGGGTACGAACTGACCGTGGGAACTTCGAAGGTGAGGTTGTTCGCCGTAAAGGTGGTGGTCCAGAACCTGGTGAGGTCGTCGACGACACTCTTTTCGATCTCGTCGTACGGAAGGTTGCCCTGATTCGCGGTGTCCTCCGCTGTCGTGAAGTTGAGGTTGATCAGCGGGAGCGGGTTGTCGATGAGGTCCTTGCATCCCTCGGCACCGGTAAGAAAACCGTGCTGGAACGCACCGACTCGGTCGAAGGCAGTTCCGTGGCCGCCCTCTTGGAAGACGGGTTCGCCAACGATCGGATCAAGTGGATCTCGCACGTACACCATTGCCACCAAGCCAGCCTTGACCTCGGCGTCGGTGAACTTGATCAGTTGTGATTCGCCGCGGGAGACGTGCGCCGCCCACGCACCCGCGAAGCAGTCGGCCTGTTGTTCGGTCACTACCGTCGGCAAGTCCTTGTCCAGAATGCCGGCACGCATTTGGATCGCGTGACCGAACTCGTGAGCGAACACCGTCGCAACGGCACTGTCGCCGAGTTGCTTGGTCAAGTCGGGGAGCAGCCCTTGGTCGTCCCACGCAATGAAGTCTCCACAGCCGAAGTAGCGGGCGTTATCGGAGACCTTGTCGAAGGTGAGTGTCGTATCGCAGACGTTGATCGTGTCCGATCGGTCTGGGTACATCGCATAGATCCCGCCAGTGAGCTCTTTGTACGGCTCGTTGTATACCTTCGGATAGGTGTCCCGCCAGTAGTTCTGGATGTCGGCTACAGCGTTCTTGAAGTACTCGTCGTAGGGTTTGGGCTGCCTGTTTGGCCCGAAACTGATCTCTGTGTTCTTGGGGTTGATCTCCACGCTGGTCGGCGTTGAGGCAGTTGGGACTGTGATGACATCGGTGTTGCCGGGGGACGCGACGATGGACCGACCTGCAGTCAGACCCGGATCCGAAGACCCGCAAGATGCGAGGGCGATGCAAGTGGCAGCCGTGGCGATTGACAGCTTGCGGTGCATGTGGCTCAGCATACGACTGAGTTGTCGCGTCGGCCCGTCATGCCGTTGCGGTTTCGCTCACGCCACTTTCAGGGTGCAGTGAGGAGTCGTCGCAACTCGTCGATTTCTCCCTGCTGGCTCTTGCTCGTCGCCGCAGCCATGTCGCGAACTTCGCCCAGTGCAGCGTGTGCGGCGGCGTAGTCAGCCATATGGACCCCACCCTCATGGTGCGCGATCATGAGCGTTGCGTACACGCGGTCTGCTTCGGAACCGCTGGATGAGATCAGCGATTCGAGGTCCTTTTCGGTTGCCAGACCTGGCATGCGATCAAGCGGTACGGGATGGTCCATCCAAGTCATCGCAGTGCCGCTTTCATTCGCCTCTGACTTGCCGTTATCCCGAAGCAGTTGGATCATCCGGCCGATGTCGACTGCCTGGCCGAACGCGACCTCCTTGGCGATGGTGTGCAATGTTGCGTTCGTGTTGGACTTCGCGACGTAGATCAGCGACATCTCGACGGCTTGTTCGTGATGTGTGCGCATATCTTGTAGATATCCCGTGTCGACGTTGTTTGGATGAGGTGTGGCATTTCGCTCGCCGGCCACAAATCCGGCGCCTGTGGAGAGGAGGACCGCAGCGAGCAGGACGCTCACAAGGTTCCATGGGTTCTGCCACCACGGCAACACGACGTCGTCTTCGGGCTCGAGGTTGACCTCAGTCAGGTTCTGTTCGTCGGCGTGGTGGTCGCTCACGCCTTGTAGTTTCCCACGGCACCCCGACACGGCCACGTCACGCCAGCAACTCGGCCCGTTGTGCCCCGTGCCCGTTGTGCCCCGTGCCCGTCGTTGCGGCCCGCACCGGCCGGCGTTGGTGTTTGGTGTTGGGGTGATTGTTGGTGTTGGCGTAATTGCGGCCAACGTCGGTGGTCAATCTCCGCTCCGTTGGCGAATCTCCACGTGACGAAACTGTCGGGTGTCGTCTTTTGCGGGATGTTCGCTCGACGAATCTCCACGTGACGAAATCCGAGAACGTCATCTTGCCTAGTGACGCATGCTGAGTGGTCATTCCCGTGTGTGCGGTGCTCGCCTCTGTCGGCCCGTCCGTCTGTCGTCATGTCCGTCTGTCGTCCTGTCCGCCTGAACCGCAGCGGTCGCAGCCCAGCGGCCGACCCAACACAAATCGTCACGTGGAGATTCGGCGAATCGGCCGGTGATCAACCGGTAAGGAGGCGGCTGGCAGCGACGAAGGAACTCGTCGCTGAGACGAAGTTAACTTTCGGTGGCACTTCGTTGAGCCTAAAATTTCGTTGATCTGGACTTCCTTGTGACACGCCTTTGTTACAACGGTCGGATGAACGAAGATGTAGTCAAGAGGCGCCCGACAACAAGGCAATGTGGGTGGTGTTTCACAAGCTTCGCAGCTGAGTTTCGCCCCGGTAGGCCGCGAATCTACTGCGCGCAGAGCTGTCGTCAACGTGCGTATGAGCGGCGTCGGGGTCTCGCTGTGCTACCACCACCGGACCGGCTCATCATGGCCGATACCGGCCAACTGACGCACCTACCAAACCGCTTTCCTGGCTACGAACGGGGTGAGGTGTGGAGCCTCACGGGTAAAGCACATGCGATGCGACCAGCCGGCCTCTCGGAGCTTGGCGAGCGTCGGCTCGCCTTATGTGGTGTGCTCGCTCGGCCCGTGGTTCGGACCTTCCAGCCCAACGCGTTCCAGGCGTGCGCCACGTGTGTGGCGGTAGAGAAACGTCGGCCATCGGCGCGCGCCGTTCGGCCCTCGGCAGATCTCGCCGCGCTGCGGTTCCTCCTAGACGGGGCGGCGGTGGAAGTCAGTCGGCGTCCCGAGCGACGCACGAAGACCACAGAGGCCCTGCTGGTAGAGCTTCTCGCTGCGGCCTAGTTGTGCTCGCCATGGCACGGTCCAGCGTGTGCTCCACCTCGGCTTCTGAAGTGATTGCGTAGTTAGATACGGTTTGTGGGATCGAGTGCGTGACGTTCGTGATCGCCAAGCCCCTTACGGCCGCAACACCAATGGAGTCCAGACGATGAGCATTGATCTCGCCAACCTCTCAACCGTGCGCTACGAGATCATGGACCCCGGCGATCACGGAGTTGCTGTCGTGACACTGAACCGGCCAGAGAGTCGCAATGCGCAGAACAAACGGATGACGTATGAGATCAATGCCTGCTTCGACGACGCGTCGAGGCGTACGGACGTCAAGGTCATCGTGCTGCAAGCGGACGGTCCGCATTTCTCGAGTGGCCACGATCTACGCGATACCGAGAGCAACCGGGAATTCGATCCGGTGTTTTCCGGCGGCGGTTACGGTCGAGCGGGCCAAGAGGGATACATGGCCTGGGAAGAAGAGGTGTACTTCCAGATGTGCTGGCGCTGGCGCAATCTGCCAAAGCCGGTTCTTGCCGCGGCGCAAGGAAAGACCATTGCCGGTGGCCTGATGTTGCTCTGGGTCGCTGACGTGATCATCGCTGCAGAGGAAGCCCTCTTTAGTGATCCTGTGGTTGGCATGGGCGTCAACGGTGTGGAGTATTTCGCCCATCCCTGGGAACTGGGCGCGCGCAAGGCAAAGGAACTGCTCTTCACGGGTGATTGGGTAAGTGCGCATGAAGCAAAAGCTCTTGGCATGGTGAATCACGTTGTCCCTGCCGCGGAGCTACGGGAGTTCACGTTGGCAATGGCGCAGAGAATTGCGCTTCGCCCCAGTTTTGCGCTCAAACTCGCTAAGGAAAGTGTCAACCAAACGCTCGAGGCGCAGGGCCAATGGACAGCTCTTCGCGCTGCGTTCTCCATGCAACATCTCGCGCATGCCCACAACCAGATCAAGTTCGGGATGATTGTCGATCCCGGCCCTGGGCGTGACAAGCCAACGGGCTGAGCTATGAGCAGACGTACTCCAGTCACCAAGAAACTAGGCCGACCGCGTGACGTCGATTCAGCCGAGACTCGCAACACCTTGCTCGCTGTAGCGCGCCAAATCTTCGCCCGAGACGGCTACGGGGCGACCACGAATCGCAGCATTGCCGACGAAGCCGGCATCACGACAGGCGCGATCTACCACTACTTTCAGTCAAAGGCCGAGATGTATGCGGCGGCGTACGACGTCGTGCAACAGATCGTGTATGACCGTTTTGACCTCGCGCTGACCCAACCCGGTTCACTGACGACGCGGTTTGGCTGGGCACTCGACGCGGCAGTGGACCTGAATCGCAGCGATTCCTCGATCGCCGGGTTTGTCGTCTCGGTGCCGATTGAGCTGCAACGCCATCCGGAGCTCGTGGATCTCATCGCCCCGATCAGAACCCGACGCGCCACCTTCTTGAATCGACTCGTTGCCGACGCAGTGGCCGCGGGTGAGCTCGTTTCGGGCGTGGAACCACGCGCTGTAGAGGATCTGTTGAACGCAGTACTTTCCGGCCTCGCCATCGTTTCGACGGTCACGGGTGACGCCGATCGGCACGATCAAGCGGTTCGGGCGCTACAGCTCTTTCTCGCAGGTCAACTGGTGAAAGCTCCCGAACCATACGCTCGGGGTCACCGCTGACTTAGCCCAGCTGGGTCAGCTGGGTCAGCTGGGGCGCCGGGTTTAGCCAGATCAGCCAGATCAGCCAGATCAGCTGGTGGTCGTCGTGACTTTCGACGGGTCGCAGTCGATGATTTTATTACCGATGTTTTTGCCCTCTGGGCTGAGGGTGGGATTTTGGAAGTTCTCGCGGAAGGCCTGGATGTCAGCCGCACTGAGTTGAGCGATCAGCCCGGCGACACACGATTCGCCAAACGCGTAGCTGGCAGCGGCGCCTGAAGCGATGACCTCTTGCACCAACCGGTCGCGGATTTCACTGTCGGTTCCCGTTGCGGTGACGGCTGTGGTGTCCGCCGTCGGCGTGCTTGTGCTTGCGGAAACGGACGTGGTGCTGGCGCTACCCGTCGCTACTGGTGCAGCTGTCTTGGAGCTACCGCAGGCCGATACCCCGAGCAGCGTGACCGAGACGACGACTGACCTGAGGAGCGCTAATTTCATCTCGGCAATCTATCAGTGGGGTTCGAAATCAAGCTGGAGCGTTGTATGCAGCGAGCAACAACGCGGTCAAGGACAGCCCGTCTCCGACTCGGCCAGCGGCAATCTCCACGCGGATCTGCGACCACGAAACCCATTCGACTCGCTCGGATTCACTGGGATCGGATGGCGCCCCAACGTATTCGGCGGAGTTGGTGATGAAGAGATTGAAGACGGCGTCGCTGCTGCCGTTGTGCGGGAAGTACCGTCCAAGGGGGCGAAGGGGACCCGGTTGCCAGCCACTTTCTTCAAGCGCCTCGCGGGCGGCAGCCTCGATCGGTGTCTCGCCAGGGTCGACACGACCTGCCGGAACCTCCCATCCCCAGGTGTCCGTTGTGAAGCGATGCCTCCAGAGTAAGAGCACGCCACGGTCTGGGTCGTCGATGAGAGTGCCCGCAGCTTCGGCGGGCATGCGGATGACGTGGTGATCGAATCGTGGCCCGCCGGGTATTTCGATGTCGGTCAGCGCAAGGCGAACCCATGGGCTGTCGTAGATGATCCGCTCGCCGTACACGGTCCATTTCATGAACGCACGCAAGCCACCGCAAGTTCGTTGATCTCAGCCGCCCGACGGAGTTCTGCCACCGGATTCTGATCGAGGGTGTCGTGGAGAAAACAGAACGAGACACCGGTGTCTGGATCGCCCCAGCACAGTTGACCGCCGGCGCCATGATGGCCGAACGCGCGTGGCCGATCGGCCGGGAACCATCGTCGCAAGGTGTCGCCGTCGCCACCACCGATCTCGAACAACAGCGTGCGGTGCGCTGGGTATTTGGAGGTCTCGTTGACGAGGTCGTTACGGACGGTGCTGATCGCATCTGCCATCGCCGGGTCGCACAACCACGCTTGATACAAGGTCGCTACGTCGCTGGCTCGGGCGACGCCCCCGCCGCCGGGAATGCCTGCCGCCCGAGCGAGAGGATTGTTCATGGTGAGCAATGCCTCGGCCCCGATCGAAACATCGGGGATGAGATCGTGAGAACCGTATGCAGCGAGCAGCGTGTCGTCATCGGGCCGGGCACCAAACATGCGGACCTCGACCACGAACGCATGGTTGGCCATCTCAGGGCCGAGCAGTGTGCTGACGCCAGCTGGTGCCGTGACCATGTCACGGATGGCCGTGACGTATGGCTTGCCGGCCAGGGTTTCGATGAGTTCGGCAAGCACCCAGTGTGCGGACACCGGGTGATACTCGCAACGTGTGCCGGACGGCCAATCGAGTGTCCAAGCGCTGAAGGCCTGACGTCGGCCGGCGCTGGTGCCCCATTCCTGGGGGCCGATGAGCGCCTGCGCAAACCCACCCTGCATGAGCATGACCTGTTCGACGGTGACGTCACCCTTGCCGTTGTCTGCGAACTCGGGAAGGTAGTGCGCAACCCGTTCGCCGACATCGATGGCGCCTTCGGCGGCCAAGGCCACGACGGCTGCAGAGGTGACTGGCTTGGTGGCCGAGTAGATCACAAATCGGTGATCGTCGGTCGCGGTGCCAAACGACTCGAACGCCTGCGTTGTGCCGCCGATACCGATTGCGTACTGGGCGGCGAGGAGACGACCGGAATCGATCTCTTCCTGCACGCGCCTGCTGAGAGCTTGCACGGCGACCGGATCGAGTTGTGCGCCGGTGGCGTCGGCAGCCAAGCGCGCCGGGTCGTTGAGGTTCGGGTCGAACGTTTCAGCCATAGACCCCTACAGTACGACTACCAGCCGCGTCCGATGGATTTGGAGCAACGATGGCGACCCCACGAGAACTCTGGCAGCAGGCATACGAACACAGCACCCTGCGTGACACCCCGACGAACACATTGAGCGGAGTCCCACTGGCTCCGGTCTACGGCACCGAGGACAGCGAATACCCGGGTGTGTACCCGTATACGCGCGGGCCATATGCGTCGATGTATCGCTCGAAGTTGTGGACCATGCGGATGTTTGCCGGATTCGGCACCGCAGAGGATACGAACTGGCGCTTCAAGGAGATCATCAAGTCGGGTGGCGACGGGCTCTCAACGGCGTTCGACATGCCAACCTTGCTCGGCCTCGATAGCGATGATCCGATGTCGCTCGGCGAAGTCGGCCGATGTGGCGTAGCTGTCGACACCCTCGCCGATATGGAGGACCTCTACGCGGGCATCGACCTCTCCGCGACAACGACATCGATGACGATCAACTCACCGGCGGCTGCAGTATTTGCGATGTTCGTCGCACAGGCCGAGAAGGCTGGCGTTCATCGTGCCCAACTTGGCGGCACGCTTCAGAACGACATCCTGAAGGAGTATCAGGCACAGAAGGAGTTCGTGTTCCCCCCTCGCCAGAGCATGCGGCTCGTTCGCGACACCATCAAGTTCACCGCCGCGGAAATGCCGAAGTGGCACAGCATCTCGATCAGCGGATATCACATCCGCGAGGCAGGCTCCACTGCTGCAGAGGAGCTGGCATTTACGCTGGCGAACGGGTTCGCGTACGTCGAACTCGCGACCCGATCGGGGCTCGCCATCGATTCGTTCGCCCCACGGCTCAGCTTCTTCTTCAACGCGCACATCGACTTCTTCGAGGAGATCGCCAAGTACCGGGCCGCTCGGCGGATCTGGGCGCGATGGATGAAGGAACGCTATGGCGCGCAGCTCGATCGCTCGATGCAGCTTCGGTTCCACACCCAGACTGCGGGCGTGTCGCTCACCGCGCAGCAGCCGGAGGTGAACATTGTGCGCACAGCGATCGAGGCGCTTGCTGGTGTCCTTGGGGGAACGCAGTCGCTGCACACCAACTCAATGGACGAAGCCCTCGCGCTGCCCACCGAACGCGCCGCGCGCATTGCTCTTCGTACCCAACAGGTCATCGCGCACGAGACCAATGTGTCGCACGTCGCGGACCCACTCGGTGGTTCGTATTTCGTCGAGGAACTCACTGACGAAATGGAGCGCAAAGCTGAGGCAATCTTCAGCCACCTCGACGAACTCGGACGCGGTTCGATGCTCGACGGTGTGATTGCCGGCATCGAGGACAATTGGTTCCAGGGTTGTATCGCCGACAGCGCCTACGAACAAGAGCGTCTGTTTAATCGTGGCGAGCGGATCGTGGTTGGTGTCAACCGGTTCCTTGAAGGCAATGACGACGACACCATGCCGATCCTGCAGATCACGAGCGAAGACGAAACCCGCCAGCTCAAGCGGCTCGACTCTGTGCGCCAACAACGAAATCAAGCTGCCGTTGACGACGTCCTCGCGCGGCTCGCGACCGATGCCGCGGACCCGGAGATCAACCTGATGCCAACACTGATCGAGGCCTCAATTGCTTACGTCACCCTCGGCGAGATGATGAACACGATGGCAAGCGTGTTCGGCAGGCACGTCGAGGTGCCCACGATCTAGTGCAACCCACCCCAAGGTCGTCCTCACTCGTCTCCACTGCCGAAGGCACGAATGGAGAATCCTTTCATCGTCTCGATTGGGCATTGCTCGCAGTTGCCGGGGGCGTGTGGGGTTCGTCGTTCTTCTTCATCGCCGAAGCGCTCGACTCATTTCAGCCGATGCTGATCACCTGCTTACGTGTGGTGTTGGGGTGGGCAACATTGTCGTGCGTGCGGCGGTCCCATACCCGTATCGACCCGCACGATTGGCCACGCGTTGCACTCGTTGCGGTGGTGTGGATGGCATTCCCGCTCAGCATGTTCCCCCTCGCCGAGCAGCGAGTGTCGAGCAGTGTCGCGGGCATGCTCAACGGCGCGACGCCGATCTTTGTTGCCATCGTCGCAACCTTGCTGTTGCGCAGGCCCCCGGGGGCTCGTCAGCGCCTCGGACTCGCGGTGGGCAGCGCCGGAATTGCTCTCATCGGCTTGCCATCCCTGCGCAATGGGTCAAACTCGGCAATCGGCGTCGGGCTGATCCTGCTCGCGTTGAGTTCGTATGGGCTAGCGATCAACCTCGTCGTGCCCCTGCAGCAGAAATACGGTGCACTGCCCGTGCTGTGGCGGGCAGCGGGGATAGCCGCCGTCCTACTGGCGCCGTTCGGGGTCGCAGCAGTGCCGGCATCGTCGTTCTCGTGGCATGCGCTGTTGGCCAACATCGCGCTCGGGGTTCTTGGCTCCGCGGTTGCGTATGTGGCAGCCGGTACTCTCGCTGGTCGAGTTGGTTCCACCCGCGCCTCGACCACGACGTATGTGATTCCCGTGATAGCGCTGTTCCTCGGCTGGATGGTGCGCGACGAAACGGTGGCGATTCTTAGCGTGCTCGGCTGTGCGGTCGTTCTGCTCGGCGCGTTCTTGGCCAGCCGTGCTGAACGAACGATGAATCGTCCGTCTCCCAGTCGCGGGAATTGATCGCTCGATCTATTTTGTGTTCGTAGCGGAGCTGCGTGTCGACGTAACATCGGTCACATCGGCTAGAAACAATCCGCTACCGTGAACCGGCGGTACAGAACAGCCGACACAACTCGGTCAAACACAGGGGGAATACGTGAGGAAACGCAGCTATACGCTCGTCGCATCCATCATGGCGCTCGGTCTCATTGCCGGCGCATGCTCGGAGACAAAGAAGTCTGCACCAACAACCGCAGACACGACCAAGACCGCCGACAACACGGTCGTCACGTCCACACCAGGTACTGGTGGCGAGACCACCACGACAGCTTCGAGCGCGGGCAATGAGCTCACCAAGTGGGCGCTCGATTACACCGGAGGCACCGCGGGCGCGGCGTCGGGTGACAGCATCAAGGTTGGCTACGCCAACGACGAGGACTTCTTCCCGGAGAACACCATCGGCATCGACGCCGCACGTGAGTTCATCAACAAAGAACTCGGTGGCGCAGCCGGCAAGCCGATCGAACTCGTGCCCTGCAAAGTGTCGGTCGCTGAAGATGGGGCCAAGTGCGGTACGCAGTTCGCCAACGACGCGACAATCGTCGCAGTGATCACCGGAACCATCTTGAACGGCAACAAGGAGCTGTACGACTCACTCAACGGCAAGAAGCCGGTGATCGTCGGTAACGGTGTGACTGCGGACGACTTCACCACCGCGGCTGGTCAAGCATTCACGGCCGGTTCTCCCGGCGTCGTCACCGGCATGGGCGGCTTCGTCGCCACAGGCCTCACGCCAAAGCCAACGTCGGTTGCCATTCTGGCGCAGAACAACGCAGCGGGTAAGGCTGCGGCTGACTTCTTGTTCAAGCCCGTCATGGACAAGGCTGCGATCAAGTACACCTTCGTCGGTATTGACAACACGGCCTCGGCCTCCGATGTGCAGGCAGCTCTTCAGGCGGTGGGTGCTGACAAGGCCGACGTGCTCGTGCCAATCATCACGATTCAGCAGTGCATCAACGTGTATGACGCGATGAAGGCGCTCGCGATCACGCCGACTGTTGTCACGACCGGACTGTGCTTCGGCACACCGATGACCGATCACCTCAAGCAGGCCGGAGAGGCCGGTCCCGTCCCCAACGGCTGGTACTTCGGTGGTTACGGCTACAGCTACTTCCAGCCCGATCTGGCCAGCGGTATGAAAACCTACATTGCTAAGGTTCAGCAATACGGCAAGCCGGCTCCGAATGCCAAGACGCTCGAGTACACCGGTTTCGCTGGCCCTGAGTTTGCGAACCTGATGACATTCGCCAAGTTCGTCAATGCCTCCAAGGGCGCAGTCGATCTGGCCACGCTCGATGCGGCGATTCGCGGATTCAAGGGGCCAATGATGCTGCAGGTCGGTCCGCTCAACTGCGGTAAGCAGGTCATCCTCGGCCTGCCGATCTTCGTCGCCGTCTGCGGCGCCCAGATGGGCATTCAGCAGTTCAAGGACGGCGCATGGACCAGCATCGCCGACGGCCTGAACGGAAAGCCGATCGACGCCACCAAGGTCTGAGCTTCACGTTCTGTACTGATGTGATTGTTGTGGGGCACCGCGCAAGCGGTGCCCCACTGAGCTAGCCGGGAACGTTCAGCGAAGGGCAGGGCCGATGAAGGGCTCGATAACAAGGAATTTGCAGTGGTTCATCGGTATCAGCGCTGTCGTTCTGGTGGCGTGGGCGCTCATCGACGCGAACACGCGGCATCAGTTCCTCACCGGCCCCGGCCTCGCCAGCGGTGCGCTCATCGCAGCGATCTCACTTGGCGTTGTCATCACGTATCGGGGCTCGGGGGTCGTCAACTTCGCGAACAGTGCAATCGCGATGTACATCGCCTACGTCTATGCAGTGCTTCGTAAGGACGGCGACCTGTTCTTGCCTCCGTTGCCCAATCCATTTGCATTGGTCGAAGGCATCGTCCACAAATTGGATCACACGTCCACACTCGATCTCCCTGACTGGCCGACACGCATTTCGTTCGGCCCCGATATGCAGTTCCTGCCGGCACTCCTTCTCGCTTTGTTGTTCGCCCTGCTGCTCGGTCTAGCGCTGCACTTTCTCATCTTCCGACCGTTGCGCGCCGCGCCACCTCTGGCCAAGGTCGTTGCGTCGATCGGTCTGTTTCTCTATCTGCCGGCAGTCATAGTCCGCCGCTTCTCCATTCAGCCCTTCGCGCTGGAGAAGGTTCCCTTCTTCTCCGACACCAAGCCGATGAAGCTGCCGCTCGGCATCAGCATGACGTCTGACGAACTGGCGATCGCGATCTTGGTCGTCGTGCTCACTGTCGCGCTGTATGCATTGTTTCAACTCACTCGCTTCGGGTTGGCAACCCGCGCCGCCTCAGAGAATGAGAAAGGCGCCGTCGTGCTCGGGTTCTCGCCTGAGTTCCTGGCGGGCGCGAACTGGGTGATCTCAACGGTCCTTACGGGCTTGTTGGGGATCTTCGCGGCCACTGTGCTGCGCACAGTCGATCCGTCTGTGCTTCCGGCACTCATCATTCCGGCGCTCACCGCCGCGCTGGTTGGCAGTTTCACCTCGTTCGGCTGGACCACGTTCGCCGCGATGGTATTGGGAATGCAGTTCGGCTTGGTGAAGTACCTCGAAGCACAGCATCACTGGTACCCCAAGTCGGGCAACGGGCCGTTCCCCGGAATGGAACGCATGCTCCCGCTCGTCATCATCGTGCTGGTCCTGTTCCTACGCGGCAAGAGTTTGCCCACTCGCGGCGCGATCAGTGCGGGACGCTTGCCGTTTTCGCCCACGCCACCACGTTGGGCGATTCGTTATGGCGGTCCGGCGCTTGCCCTCGTGGCGGCAATCTTTGGCTTGTTCATCTTTGGTCCGACGTTCCGCCTCGCACTGGCGAACTCGTTGATCGGCATCATCATCTGCTTGTCGATCGTGGTCATTACCGGCTACATCGGGCAGATCTCTCTGGCGCAGATGGCGTTCGCCGGTATCTCGGCGTTCTTGGTGGCCAAGCTCACCACCGAGCACAACGTGCCGTTCCCGATCCCGATCTTCATCGGGGCGGTGGTCGCGATGTTGGTCGGCGTGATCGTCGCGCTCCCCGCGCTCCGCGTACGCGGGGTGAATCTCGCCATCGTCACGCTCGCCTTTGCTGTTGCGATCGACAAATCTGTGTTCGGCAACAACTCCGTGAATGGCGGTTTCGTCGGTGCGCCGGTGAAGGTGCCCAAGCTCATCTCACAACCTCGCGATGTGCAGTACAAGATCCTTGGACTGATCGCTGGCGACGGCAAACAACCCAACCCGATGACGGCGATGTTCTGTCTGCTCGTGGTCGTCATCCTTTGCTACGCGGTGGCCAACCTTCGCCGCTCGGCCACGGGTCGGCGGATGCTCGCGACGCGCTCCAACGAACGCGCCGCTGCTGCTGCGGGCGTCAACGTTCCGGGCATGAAGATTCTTGCTTTTGCTGTGTCGGCTTTCATCGCCGGCATCGGGGGTGCGGTGTCGGCCTATCGCTTTGGGGGTGTCACTCCTGACAAGTTCAGCTACGTACAGTCACTCACGTTCTTTGCGTTTGCCTATCTCGGCGGTATCGCCAGTGTGTACGGATCGATCAGCGGTGGCTTCCTCGTCGCCGGCGGCTTGGTGTTCACTTTCTTGAGCGAAAAGCTCGGTGTGCCCAGCGAGTTCACACTCATCCTTGGTGGCCTCGGCCTGATCATCGCCTCGGTGCAAAACCCCGAGGGTGTTGCTGGCGCGGTGCGTCAAGCAGGTTTTGCGTTGCGGAGGCGGTTCAGACCGCCAGGGCCGTCGGCCGAGGGAATCGGCGGCGCCTATTCATCTGATTCGCCAATCGAGAAAGTCGGTGACCGGGCATGACCGTGTTGTTGGAGACGAATGGAATGTCGGTCACCTTCGGTGGACTGAAGGCGGTTAATGAGGTGGATTTCCGCGTCGAGCAGGGTCAGCTCGTTGGTCTAATCGGTCCGAATGGTGCCGGCAAGACCACCTTCATCGATGGCATTACCGGCTTCGTGCCCACAACGGGCCGCATCGAATTTAGGGGCCGCGACATCGGCGCGATGTCGCCCCACCGTCGTGCACAGCTGGGACTCGGGCGCACATGGCAGTCGCTGGAATTGTTCGACGACCTGAGTATCCGCGAGAACCTGCAAGTCGCTGCAGAGAAGCAGTCGGTCGGTAGCTTTTTCGCCGACCTCGTCGCCCCACGGCGCAAGCGTGACGATTCGGCAACTGAGTGGGCTCTCGATGTCCTGGGCATCACCGAATTGGCGGGCAAGATGCCGAACGAGATCAGTCAGGGTCAGCGCAAATTGGTGAGCGCCGCGCGCGCGCTTGCGGCACGCCCCGAGTTGGTGTGCATGGATGAGCCCGCCGCCGGCTTGGACAGTGCAGAGTCACAGATTCTCGGTGAGCGGCTGAGAGACATCATCGCTGCAGGCTCCACAATCTTTCTCGTCGATCACGACATGGGGCTCGTGCTCAACGTGTGTGACTACATCTACGTCATCGAGTTCGGACTCAAGATTGCCGAAGGCACACCGAGCCAGATCAAGAAGGACCCTCGGGTGATCGAGGCCTACCTCGGTCATTCAGCGCAGGAAGGGAATCACTAATGGCCCTCCTCGAGATCGATGATCTCTGCACTGGTTACAACGGCGTGCCCGTTGTGCGCAATCTGAATCTCACAGTCAACGAAGGCGAGATCGTGGCATTGCTCGGGCCGAATGGCGCTGGTAAGACCACGACGTTGCTCACGACATCGGCGCTCAACCCCATCTTGAGCGGTGATATTCGCGTGATGGGTAAGTCGGTGAAGGGTCGGCGTGCGCACATGATCGCCCGCGAGGGTCTTGCGCATGTGCCCGAGGATCGCAGTCTGTTCTTTCAACTCACCGTGAAGGAGAATCTGCGGCTTGGCGCGGCGAGGGGATCGGCGAATCTCGATCAGGCACTTGGGTATTTTCCTGCGCTTGAAAAGCTGATGGACCGCAAGGCCGGCCTGCTCTCCGGAGGTGAGCAGCAGATGCTCGCCATGGGTCGTGCGCTCACCACCGATCCGAAGCTATTGATGGTGGATGAAATGAGCCTTGGCCTCGCGCCCATCATCGTCGAGCGGTTGTTGCCCGTACTGCGTCGTATCGCCGACGAAACCGGCGCCGGTGTGTTGCTCGTCGAGCAACATGTGAACCTCGCACTCGATGTTGCTGATCGCGCCTATGTCCTCAGTCATGGCACGCTTGCCCTCCAGGGAGACGCGAAGCACCTCGCCGCGAACCGGCACCTTTTGGAGAGCAGCTACCTCGGTGGTGCCGAACTCGAGATCGAGGATTGATCGAGGCGCTACCGTCAGCATGCGGTCCTGCCCCTGTGGCAACGTAGTGGCGTGAAGATCATCGTTGGTGAGACAGCGCCCGATGCGGCGCTTGCGGCCGCTCAGTGGATGGCTCGTCGCGTGAAATCGGCTGTGCGCCTGCGCGGCATGTGCCGCATTGCCGTCAGCGGTGGCTCGACGCCCGCGCTGATGTTCGATTCGCTTGCCGCAATGGAGTTACCGTGGCAACAGGTCGAACTCTTCCAGGTGGACGAGCGCGTCGCTCCCGACGGCGACCCCGACAGAAACGCGGCGCAGCTCGACACCCACCTATTACGTCACGTGGAGATTCGCCGAGGCAACGTACACCTGATGGACGTAGGCGCCGCGTCGCTCGAACGTGCGGCGGCAAACTATGCCGAATGGCTCGGTCCGACAGTGCTCGACATCGTCCACCTCGGCCTCGGCGATGACGGACACACTGCGTCATGGCCGCCTGGGGATCCGGTGATCAACAGTGCACAGTCTGTTGCGGTCAGTGGCGAGTACCGAGGCCGAGTCCGCATGACGCTCACGCCGCTCGTCGTCAACGCGGCACGGGCGCGTCTGGTGCTTGCGGTCGGAGACGCAAAGGTGGCACCGCTCGCGAGATGGTTGCACCAAGGCGACGACCTCCCAATTGCACATGTCCGTCGCACCGGCACGACGCTCGTGCTCGACTCGGCGGCGGCGTCAGCGCTGTCGTAGGGCTAACGTCACCTCCGTGGACATCACCGCTTCGCCTGCCTGGTCGGACTTGCTTGCCCACGCTCGAGATACTCCGGTTGCACCGCTACGCGACCTGTTCTCAAACGACCCGTCACGTGCCGATGCATTCACGATGA
>JAYTWP010000125.1:0-2884 GCA_043743395.1 Actinomycetota bacterium
GAGCACCGCATGGAGTTGCTCTACCAAGGTGTGGTCAATGGTGAGATTTCTCTCGAACGTTGGGTCGAAACGTGCTGCACAACGCCAGCGCGCATGTTCGGCATGTACCCGAAGAAGGGCATCATTGCGCCAGGCGCTGATGCCGACATCGTGGTCTGGGACCCCACGATGCAGACCAAAATCGGCATCAACGGCAAGCATCACATGAACATCGATCACTCGTCGTGGGAGGGCTACGTCATCGACGGCAAAGTCGATACCGTCTTGTCCCGTGGTGCGGTGATCATCAGGGACGACACGTACGTCGGCCGTAAGGGTCACGGTCAGTTCGTGCGCCGCGGCCTGTCGCAATACTTGGTGTGACGATTCGCGACCCGCACACAACTCAGATTTCAGACCACCAACCTTCAACACGTGGAAGCAGAACAGCTATGAAGAGAATTTCGCATTGGATCGACGGCAAGGTGGTCGAAGGCAACTCCGGTCGTTCGGGCGTCATCTGGCAGCCGGCAACTGGCGAGCAGCAGGCGTCGGTCGACTTTGCCTCGGTGGCCGAAGTCAATGGCGCCGTTGCGGTTGCCAAGGCAGCGTTCCCGGCGTGGCGGGCAACGAACCTGTCACGCCGCGCCGAGATCATGTTCCACATGCGCGAACTCGTCGATGCGAACCGCAAGGAGATTGCTTCGCTGCTGTCTGCAGAGCACGGCAAGGTGCTCACCGATGCACTCGGTGAGGTCGCGCGTGGTCTCGAGAACATCGAGTACGCGTGCGGAATTCCAAATCTGATGAAGGGCGGCTATAGCGAACAGGCCAGCGGCGGCGTCGACGTGTACAGCATCAAGCAGCCGCTCGGCGTGGTGGCCGGCATCACCCCATTCAATTTCCCGGCGATGGTGCCCATGTGGATGTTTGCCAACGCTCTTGCGTGCGGCAATACGTTCATTCTCAAGCCGAGCGAGAAGGATCCTTCGGCGAGCATGTTCATCGCCGAACTCCTCAAGCAGGCGGGGCTCCCCGACGGTTGTTTCAACGTGATCAACGGCGACAAGGTTGCGGTCGACACGATCTTGGGACACCCCGACATCGCGGCCGTCAGCTTCGTGGGCTCCACCCCGATTGCCAAGTACATCTATGAAACCGGCACACGCAACGGTAAGCGGGTCCAGGCGCTCGGCGGTGCCAAGAACCACATGCTGGTTCTGCCCGATGCTGATCTCGATATGGCAGCCGATGCCGCCGTCAGCGCCGCGTATGGTTCGGCCGGCGAGCGGTGCATGGCGATCAGTGTTGTGCTCGCTGTTGATTCCGTCGCCGACGCGTTCATCGAAAAGGTGAAAGAGCGCATCCCTAACATTCAGGTCGGTCCGGCATCCGAGACTGGCAACGAGATGGGTCCGCTCATCACGGGCGAGCATCGCGACAAGGTGGCTGGTTACATCGCTGGTGCATCGGCCGAGGGCGCAACGCTGGTGGTCGATGGCCGCGATGGTGCACCTGTCGGCGGCTTCTTCTTGAAGCCGAGCCTCATTGACAATGCCAAGCCCGGCATGAAGTGTTACGACGACGAGATCTTTGGCCCGGTGCTGTTGGTCACGCGCATCAAGACCTACGCCGAAGGGCTCGCGCTGATCAATGACAACCCGTACGGGAATGGCACGGCGATCTTCACACGCGATGGCGGTGTGGCCCGTCAGTTCCAGTTCGAAGTGCAGGTCGGCATGGTCGGTGTCAACGTCCCCATCCCGGTACCCGTCAGCTACTACAGCTTCGGCGGATGGAAGGCCAGCCTGTTCGGCGATCAACACATGTACGGTCCCGATGGCATCAACTTCTTCACGAGATCCAAAGTTGTCACCTCGCGCTGGCCCGACCCGAGCACGTCGTCGGTCGACCTCGGCTTTCCGACGAACAGGTAGTTCATGGACCTCGGTGTCGTGCTGCAAACAACTCCGCCGTCGGCGCGTGTGATCGATCTCGCCAAGAAGGCCGAGACGTATGGGTTTACCCACGTGTGGACCTTCGACAGTCACATTCTGTGGCAGGAGCCATACGTCATCTACAGCCAGATCCTGGCCGAGACGCGCAACATCATCGTCGGGCCGATGGTCACCAACCCGGCGACGCGCGACTGGACAGTTACGGCGAGCACCTACGCGACCCTCAACGAGATGTTCGGCAATCGCACGGTGTGCGGGATCGGTCGAGGTGACAGTGCCGTTCGTGTCACGAACGGCGCGCCGACCACGTTGAATACATTGCGCGAAAGCATCCATGTCATCCGTGAACTCGCCAATGGTCGCAGCGTTCATTACAACGGTTCGGAAATTCGTTTCCCATGGGCATCGAAGAGTCGCTGCGAGGTGTGGGTGGCGGCATACGGCCCGAAGGCACTTGCGCTCACGGGCGAGGTCGGCGACGGTTTCATCCTGCAGTTGGCCGACCCGTCGGTCGTGGAATGGACTATCGCTGCGGTACGTGCTGCTGCGGTCGGCGTGGGTCGTAACCCCGACGATCTCAGTGTATGTGTCGCTGCCCCCGCGTATGTCACCGACGGTACGCCCGAGCACTTGGCGTATGCCCGCGAGCAATGCCGCTGGTTCGGTGGGATGGTGGGCAATCATGTTGCCGACATCGTTGCCCGCTATGGCGACGATGCTCCGGTGCCCAAAGCGCTCACCGACTACATCAAGGGTCGCACCGGCTACGACTACAACCAGCACGGTCAGGCCGGAAATACGCACACCTCGTTCGTGCCTGACGAGATCGTCGACCGGTTCTGCATCATCGGTCCGGTAGAGGAACATGTCCGACGATTGCAGGAACTGAAGTCATTGGGCGTCGATCAATTCGCGGTGTACCTGCAGCACGACGCGAAAGACGAAAC
>JAYTWP010000126.1:0-7662 GCA_043743395.1 Actinomycetota bacterium
GGCGCAATGGTTGCTGATCTCGGGCTACCAACGGTGGTTCTGCAGGAAGGCGGCTACGACATCGATGCACTCGGTGACAACGTGCGCCGCTGGTTGGTCGGGCTCGGCGTCTGAGCTAGGAGGCCTTGAGGTCCTCGAGCACCTTCTGCCAACGTACCGGGTCGGTCTTGTAGGGCGCGTAGAAGCTGATCCGCTGGATGACATCGCCATACCGTTTGTGTAGCTCCGCAGCGATCTGCTCGGGCTCTCCGACGACAGCGAATGTGTTGAGAATCTCGTCGTCGATGAGACTGCCCATCTCGACCCACTCGCCCTGCTTGCTCAGCGTGTTGAGCTTGTCTTGCAGGCCACCCCAACCGTGAATGTCGAGCACGTTGCGGTACGCCGGCGTTGACCCGTAGAACGCAATTTGTTGGCGGGTGCCAGCAACAGCGGCGGCCATGTCGGCGTCGTTCGAGCCGGTGACCACGAAGCTCGGACCAACGATCTCAAAGCCCTCCATTGTCTTGCCGGCTTTCGCTCTGCCGCGCTTAAGGGCTGGAATCGTCACCTCGCGCAGGTACTTCTCGGTGGTGAAGCCATGGCAGATGAAGCCGTCGCAGACCTCGCCAGCGACCTCGGTCATCATTTCGCCAACGCCTGCCAGAAAGATCTTGGGTGGACCGTACGCACTGATGTCGGAGGCTTCGGGCGCGAAGAACGGCGTCATCAGGGTGTGCGTATAGAACTCGCCTCGAAAGGCCAGCGGGGTACCGTTCAACCAGGTGTCCCAGATGGCACGCATCGCAAGTATCAACTCACGCATTCGCGGCGCCGGGTGGCTCCACTCCATGCTGAACCGCTTCGTGATGTGTGGCTTGATCTGGCTGCCGAGTCCCATCACGAATCGACCCTTTGAGAAACTCTGAAGGTCCCAGCCGATGTTTGCGAGCGTCATTGGACTTCGCGCAAACGCGACGGCGATCGATGTCCCGAGTTCGAGTGTGCTGGTGTGCTCTGCGGCGAGCAACAGCGGAAAGAACGGATCGTGACTTGTCTCTGCTGTCCACGCGCCGGTGTAGCCGGCAGCCTCGACCTGCTTGGCCTGATCGGCGACTTTGTGCAGATCGGTCCCGATGCCTCCATCAACTTTCATCTCGTGTCCCTTCGACGCAGTGGCACACGAAACGTAGTCGCGGCTCGGCCGTGCGCCGAACTTGGCACGACTGGGCTCAGTCGTCGTTCTGGTCGCGCAGGTATTGTTCGAATTCGGCAGCCAGTTCGTCGCCTGTGGGGATCTCTTTCTCCGTGAACTGACGACGTGGTAGTTCTGGGCTTTGACTGTTGTCGTATGCCTCTTCGAGTTGACGCACCATTGTGGCGTGGTCCTCGTTGCTCGCGACGAGTTCGTCCAATCGCTGATTCTGGATCAGGGTCTCCTGGCGGACCGCCGCATCATCAATTCGAATGCCACTGACTTGCGTGAGGCCGGACAACAAAGTGACCGTGGCCGCTGGATAGGCCATCGATGCGATGTAGTGCGGTACCTGCACCCACAGGCCGAGCGAGTCGATTCCGAGGTCATGAAATGCATGCTCGAGCACCGCAGCCGCGCCAGCTGGTACGTCGACAGAGTTCTTGATAAACGGGAGCGACTCGACGAGCAGCTTCGATGGCGCGGAGATAGAGAGCCGTGCCGTGCGAGTGTGGGGCGACGCAAACGGGTATGCGCCGAGCGCGATCATGCGACGTACGCCGAGTTGCTTTCCGAGTGCCGCGACCTCGCGTCCGAAGTGGCGCCACGCCATATCGGGCTCGGGTCCGGTGAGTAAGAGCACGTCTTTGCCATCGAGATCGTGGCCGTGCTTGAGCTCGATGTCGGGCCAGGCGAGCCGTGAGTTGACGCCCTCGCGCAGTTCCATCGTCGGGCGGCGAGCTCGGTAGTCGATGAACGTGTCGCCATCGAAGACCGCAATGGTGCGAACTGCGCATTCGGTCTCGAGCGCAGACATCGCTGCGCCGGCTGCCCCACTGGCATCGATCCAGCCGGTGAGCACCACCACGAGGGCAGGATCGTGAAGTTGCGGCGGGTCGTCGCCGACGAACGAGTATGCCTGACTCACGGCAGTCGCTCGAGGGCTTGTGCCGCCTTCGCTGCGGCGCCTTCGACCTGGATTTTGAACGGCAGCAATTCGAGAGGATCTCTGTCGCCGAGTGCGCCCCCGAGATATCGGGAATACACGCCTTCGAGAATGCAGGCCAGTTTCCAGTACGCGAATGCGACGTAGAAGTCGAGTTGCGAGAGGTCTCGTCCGGTTGCCGCGGCGTATCGGGCGATCAGATCGGCACGGTTCAAAAAGCCGGGCGCCGTTGTCGAGGACCCGGTCCAGGCTGACGCTTCATCGTCTGGACCTGTCCAGTAAACGACGAGCAGGCCGAGGTCGGCGAGCGGATCGCCGAGCGTGCAGATCTCCCAATCGAGCACCGCCACGATGTCGCCGTCGTCGTTGACCATGCAGTTGTCGAGTCTGTAGTCGCCGTGCACGATCGTGGCAGGACCCTGCACGGGAACTCGTTGCAGCAATGCTTCATGGACGCGGTCGACCTCGGGGAGTTCGCGGGTCTTTTGGGAGTTCCAGTTGCTGTACCAGCGTCGGAGTTGCCTCGCGATGTAGTCCTCGTGCTTGCCGAGGTCGCTGAGGCCTGCAGTGCGGAGGTCGACGGCATGGATGGCCGCCATCGTGTCGACGATCGACTCGCTGGCACGGCGCCGCGCTTGGGGCGACAACACAGCCGTTGCCGTCGCGGCGTCGCGAATGACGTGGCCGTAGACGAAGCCCATCACATAGAACGGGACTCCGTTGACCAAAGGATCGTCGCAGTAGCCGAGTGCAGGCGCAACCGGCACTGCCGAGTTCTGCAGTCCCGAAATGATGCGGTGCTCGCGACCCATATCGTGCGCGCTGGCCAAGACGTGTCCCAGTGGTGGTCGGCGAAGCACGTAACGGGCACCGTTTGCTCCGGTGACCGCGAAGGTCAGGTTCGAATGACCGCCCGCGATGACCTCGAACTGGAACGGTGCCTGCGCGCCACTGATGTGCTGCTGCAGCCACGAGGTGACGGATGGAACATCAATGCCGGCGATGTCGCTCATTGGTTGAACACCGTACCCGCGCACCTGCTTTGTACACACTCACGAGCACCTCAACGCGCCCTCTGGCGATATCGTTCCCCGCATGGCTATCGACGTTACAGATGCAACGTTTCAAACAGACGTCATCAATCAATCACTGACCGCCGCCGTCATCGTCGACCTGTGGGCGCCGTGGTGCGGTCCATGCAAGACCCTTGGCCCGATACTTGAAGCGGCGACCGACGAGACCAACGGACATGTGGTGCTCGTCAAGGTCAATGTCGATGAGAACCCCGGTATCTCCAAGGCGTTTCAGGTGCAATCAATACCAGCTGTCTATGCCTTCCGGGACGGTCAGATGATCGACAGCTTTGTTGGCGCCCAGCCCGAGCATCTCGTTCGCGAGTTCGTTCAATCGCTGATGCCGAGTGGTGAGCAACAAGAACTCGAGGCGCTCGTGGCAGCTGGTGACGAAGACAGCTTGCGCGCCGCAATCGAACTCGCTCCTGGACACGAGGCTGCCATCCTGCGTCTCTGCGAACTCTTGGTCGAGACCGCACGTCCTGAAGAAGCACTGGCCTTACTGGCCCGAATCCCAGAATCGGAGTTCACCCGCAAAGTCGCCGCGGCCGCCCGCCTCAGCGCGAAGCCGATCGATGATTACGACGCCAAGCTCACCTCGCTGTTACCCCTCGTGAAACTCGACGAAACGGCACGTCAGGAATTCGTCGACATTCTCGAACTGATGGGCCCCGACGACTTGCGCACCGCTACCTTTCGAAAGCAACTCACAGCCCGACTGTTCTAGACGAGCTAGAGTCCGCGTATGCCCCTTGAACGTCGCGATGGCTACCGTCTTTGGATCGGTGGACCCGTGCCCAAAGGATCCGATGGCATCACGCTCGGAAGCGTCGTCATCGTGCGTGAAGGCTGCGAACACTCGCGGCTGCTCATGCGCCACGAGCAAGTCCACGTTCGCCAGTGGCGTCGTCTCGGCGTGATCGGCTTTGGTGTGCGCTACCTCGGCTCGTACGCGCTGGGGCGCATACGACTCAAGGGTCACCGTGGCGCTTACCTGCGGATCCCGTTGGAAATTGAGGCCGAGTGGATCGCGCGTCGCTCGCTCGCCACTGCAGTTCGTGACGACGACCTCGCATCGGCCATTCGCGGCTGAACATCGCCGAACGCCGGACTTCGCTCGCGATCGTCGGTGGGGTCCCGACGATTCTTCGGTAGTGTGCTCAAAGGCTTCCCCCGAATCGTGATCGGCGCGTGCGCGCCGCAGTTTCGGGAGGTGGGATGGATCCATTACCGGCTCGTCCCGAGCCATCGCGACCGTTCAGCGAGGTTGTCCATGCGTGGTTGCAGTGGTTCGGTGTTGCCCGCCTGCTGGCCAGCGCATTCGCGATTTTGGCGGTGGGCGCAGGTGGTTACTGGCTTCTACGGGTGCCCCCGGCTCCCATAGAGAGCTCGCTGCCGTTCGCCAACGCTTCGACGACAACCCTTCGCGGTGGTGCTGTCGGCGGTGGTGTCGTCGGTGCGAGCACGGTCGTGCCGTCACCGTCACCATCACCGCCGGCCGCTGTCATCGTGTATGTCGCGGGGGCGGTGGTATCGCCAGGCGTCTATCAACTGGCAGCAAACGCGCGAATTCAACAGGCGGTTGGCGCTGCAGGTGGCGCAACGGCCGACGCAGACTTAGACGCGTTGAACTTGGCCGCGTTTGTTCGCGACGGCGATCGGGTCTACGTTCCCCACAGAGGTATACCGGTGCCGACGGTCGTGAGTTCCGCCGGTTCCAGCGGTGGCGGTTCGGCTTCAGCACCGAGCGCGGCGGGACCGGTCGATCTGAACCGCGCGACCGTGGCTGAGCTTGATGCGCTGCCCGGGGTGGGGCCTGCAACAGCAGCGGCAATCGTCGCACATCGCGAACAAAGCGGTCCCTATTCGTCGGTCGACGATCTGCTCAAAGTGCCCGGTATTGGGCCTGCCAAGGTGGAAGCGCTGAGACAGCTGGTGAAGGCGTGACCGCAGTGCCCGCCTCGACACGAGCACCGGTTAGAACAATGCGCGTCCGACCAAGAGCTCCGTCAGTGCGAGGCCCGTCACCACACCGATCCAGATACCAGCTGCCAGCCAGGCGAATTCGCGCCAGAAGTCGCGCCACATCGCCACCGGAGAACGAGTGGCCCGGCGCGACGCCAACAAGCCAACGGCGAGCCAAAGGGCGATGCTCGCAACGACGCCAAGCGTCTTTCGGCTCGAGTCCGTGGTCAGCGGAACGCCAGCCCACAGCAAGCCCGGCACGGCAAGCACGAGGGCGACGAAGCCAGCAATGCCGCGTCCGGCGCCAGTGTTACCGTGCAGCAACATCGTTGCCAGGACCACGAGCACCATCGGCGGCACCAGCGCAACGATGGGTCCCACGCGGCGAATGCGCACGCGGAACGCGCGGGGCCCTTGCGGCACGGCCGGGTGGGGGCGAGTGTCCGCTTTGCTCATGAACCGATCGTATAGAAACGGGACTCCCGTCTGGTGGCAGACCATCTCCACGGCGCAACTCGCGATCGTGGTCGCGCATATTGTGTTGGGGATCTGGTTACGGCGTCCCTTACCGATATTCGGCTCCGCAATCGCCGTCAGTGTGCTTCACCGATCGCGTCTGATCGCAGCCGCGTGTGTGGTCGGCGGAGTCGTCGGAATCTTCGCGTCCACCATGGCGTGGCACAATTCGATGCCCGATCACCTCGGTCCGTACGTCGGGTTGGCATGTCTCAAAACAGATCCAGCGCCCAAAGGTGGTGCGACCGTCGCTGTGCTTGAGATCGGTGGCGAGCGCTTCGAGGCGTGGGCGCGCGGTTCGCCACGCCGCCGCCTGAGTAATCATCTTGCTGGTGAGTGCACCACGGTGACGGCTGTGCGGCGCGCGCTGCACGGCGTCGCTGCGCACCGTGGCGCGATTCGCCATGTGGTTGGTGACCTCCAGCTCAAGTCGATCGGCGATTGGCGCGAGGGCGCGGCCATGGACCGCGCGTCCAACCGGGTTCGGCGTCTCTTTGCGGCTGGCGCGGACGAACTACGTCCGCCTGATAACGCGCTCTTTGCGGGGCTCGTCATCGGCGACGATCGCAACGAACCAGCCGAGGTCGTCAAGCAATTCCGAGCCTCGGGACTTTCTCACCTGACAGCTGTTTCCGGGCAGAACGTGGCTTTTGTACTGGCTGCCGCAGCGCCTCTGTTGCGCAGGCTGCGGTCATCCGCACGCTGGGTCGTGACGATCATGCTCATTGCATGGTTCGCTGCCCTCACCCGATTCGAGCCATCGGTGCTTCGCGCGAGCGTGATGGCAGCAATTGCGGCGACTGGCTATTTTATGGGCCGCGAACGTCCTGCGACGCGTGTGCTTACCCTTGCAATTGGCGTGCTGGTAGTCATCGATCCCTTGTTGGTGTGGTCGGTTGGTTTCTGGTTGTCGGTGAGCGCAACAGCGGGGGTCGCGTTGCTCGGCACGGCGCTGGTGCAGTACCTACCGGGCCCGCGTTGGCTGGCCGTGCCAGCGGCGGTCACCATCGGGGCGCAGTGCGGTGTGGCACCTGTGAGCCTGCTTGTCTTTGGCACGTTGCCGTTGGTGTCGATTCCCGCGAACCTGCTCGCCGTGCCGGTCGCCGGATTCGTGATGCTGTACGGGCTTCCCGCCGGTCTACTTGCGGGCGCGACGAAGGGGGTCTTTGCGGGCGCGGTCGCGTCGGCGCTTCAAATGCCGAGCGCACTCGGTACGCGTTGGGTCGGTGTCGTTGCCGCGCTTGGCGCACGTCTTGAGCCGGGTGGCATGTGGGCGGCTCTTGGTTGGGCGTGCATCGTCATCGCGCTCGGCGTCCGTGTCATTGCGCTGAGGCTCCGCCGAATATGCCAAGGTGGAGGTTGATGGCCATCCACCTCATCACCGGAGACGACGAATCGCTGGTACTCGCCGCAGTGACCGACCTCGTCCATCGGCTCGTTGGCGATGGTGACCGAACGCTGATGGTCGACGATTTCGCCGGCGTCGAATACGAATTGCGCGCTGTTGTCGACGCCGCGCAGACAATGCCATTCCTCACCGACAAACGCGTCGTCGTGGCTCGAGAAGTCGGCCGGTTCACCGCCGACGACGTTGCCCCGCTCGTTGCGTATCTCGATGATCCGCTGCCGAGCACCGACCTCGTGATGGTTGGCGGCGGAGGCCGTTTGGCAAAGTCGCTCACCGATGCGGCCAAGCGTGCCGGCGGCACCGTCACCAGTACGGCACCGCCGTCGTCGAAGCGTGACCGATCACTGTGGATCGAGGAACAGGTGGCGGGCGCGGGCATGAAGCTGGACTCCTCGGCGCTTTCGATGATCGCAGGGTGGATGGGCGAGCAAGCTGGCCGCCTCGCAGGCGTGCTCGAAACACTTGAATCCACCTATGGCGCAGATCGTCGGCTGAGCGCTGCCGACGTCGAACCATTCCTCGGAGATGCCGGCTCGGTGCCACCTTGGGATCTCACCGACGCCATCGATCGTGGCGATAC
>JAYTWP010000127.1:0-6038 GCA_043743395.1 Actinomycetota bacterium
AAGGGTGCACCAAATATCGTGTTCGTGCTCGTCGACGACGTGGGCTTTTCAGACATCGGATGTTTCGGTAGCGAGATCCACACTCCGAACATCGATCGCCTCGCGAATGAGGGCGTGCGCTTCACGAACTTCCACGTCAATCCAATGTGCTCGCCGACGCGTGCCTCGTTGCTCACAGGAGTGAATTGTCACGCGGCCGGGATGGGCCACATTGCGCAGGACGACCCTGGATTTCCGGGGTACCGGGCCGAGATCGCCGACAATGTTTCGACAGCTGCGGAGATACTGCGCGCCGCTGGCTACGCAACGATGATGGTCGGCAAATGGCACCTCTGCCGCGATAGCGACATGAGCGCCGGTGGCCCTCAGCACGGCTGGCCGTGTCAGCGTGGCTTCGACCGTTTCTACGGGATCCTCGAGGCGTTCACGAATCTGCATCAGCCGCATCGACTCATCGAGGACAACCACGTGGTGAATGTCGACCGGTGGCCCGACGACTATTTCCTCACCGACGATCTCACCGAGAAGGCGATCCGGATGATCCGCGAGCGCGACGCGTCACGGCCCGGTCAGCCGTTCTTTTTGTACATGGCACATCCGGCAGCACACGCGCCGCTGCTCGCCAAGGCCGACGACATCGCGCGCTACCGCGACACGTACAACGATGGTTGGGACAACACCAGGGTGCAACGCCATGCGCGCCAGGTCGAGCTCGGTGTCATCCCCGTCGGCACACCGCTGCCGCCTCGCAACAGCGAGCCGGGCGACGACGTGACGGCGTGGGACGACCTCACCGACGACGAGCGCACGTTGTATGCGCGCTATATGGCTGTGTACGCAGCGATGGTGGACGAGATCGATCAGAGTGTTGGTCGTCTGCGCGTTGCACTGGAAGAAACGGGTCAGTGGGACAACACGATTTTGGTGTTCCTGTCGGACAATGGTGCCAGTCGTGAGGGCGAAGCCACAGGAACGACCAACTACTTCGCGCATCTTGGCATTGGTGATACCAAGAACAATGTCGCGCTCGACCTTGCCCGTCTCGACGACATCGGCGGCCCCACCACAATGCCTCACTACCCGCGCGGTTGGGCCATGGCGAGCAACACGCCCTTCCGGCTGTACAAGCGCAACACGCACGCCGGTGGGCATCAGGTGCCGTGCGTGTGGAGTTGGCCGAAGGGTTTGACCCCGGCAGCGGGCGGCATCCGGACGCAATATGGCCATTGCATTGATGTACTGCCCACGGTGCTTGAGCTCGCGGGCGTATCAACCCCGGCTCAGCGCAACGGCAAGATCGTGAAGCCGATGAACGGAGCCAGCTTGGCCGGGGTGCTGCTTGATGCCCATCACGGCGAAGTTCGCCAAGAGCAGTACTACGAACTCGAAGGTCACCGAGGTTTCTACCGCGACGGGTGGGAGGTCGTCACCAACCGCCAGCCGCGGACGAAGTTCACTGATGCCGACTGGGAGCTGTACAACCTGCGCAGCGATCCCGTCGAGATCGACAATCTCGCCGCTGTGCAGCCTGCCCGCGTCGCCGAACTCGCCGATGGCTTCCATCGTGCCGCCCTCGCGAATCAGGTCTACCCACTCGATGAGGGCTCGGGTTGGCGCTGGATCGTGCGGCCCACAAAGGACGACGTGTTCCACGAACCCGTCACGATCTGGCCAGGTACACCAACGCTCGAACGGATCCGCAGCGGCAATTTGGTGTGGCAACGCACGTGCGTGATCACAATCGACGTGAACGTGGCGTCGGGCAGCCGTGGCGTGCTCGTGGCCCACGGCGATCAAGGTGGGGGTTACGCCGTTGAAGTCGACGCCGATCAGTTGTGGTTCGTGCACAATGACGGACATGGCACGACAACGCGCGCCGGAATCGGCGAGCTCAGCGTCGGCCAGCATTCCATCGCAATCACGCTCGGTGCTCCCGGCAGTGGGCGGTGGTTGGTCACCATCGATGTGGACGGCGCGCGTCGTTGTACGGATCTCGAACGAACCATGTTGTGGCCGATGGCTCCGTTCTCAGGAATCGACGTTGGTATCGACCGGGGTTCACCGGTTGATTGGCAGCGTTACCTCGCCGATGGCCCGTTTGCATTCAGCGGCACTGTGCACTCTGTTCGCTATGAGCCGGGCGAGCTCGCCCCGGATGCGGGCGCACGGTTCGTCGATCTCGCCCGCGACTTTGGCGCTCGCTTCGAGTAATCCCCGGTCGCGAGCGACTGTCAGTGGGCCGAGCGCACGAGGCGGCCTGGCCGGGCCCCGGTATCGATGCCGTTGCGGCGTGTGATTTCTCCGTTCACGATCGTGGCGACGTAGCCGTGCGCTGCCTGCATGAGTCGGCGCCCACCCGCAGGAAGATCGTCGACTGCGCGTGGGTACTCGAGATCGAGTGTGTTCATGTCGATGACGTTGAGGTCAGCGCGCTTGCCCACCGCGATGGTGCCACGATCGTGGAATCCAACAACCTCGGCGGTGTCGCTTGTCTGGCACTTCACCGCGTCCTCGAGCGACAGCTTCGGGCCCTCGCGGTCGCGGGCCCAATGTGTGAGGACGTACGTCGGGATCGAGGCGTCGCAGATCATCCGGCAATGGGCGCCGCCGTCGGAGAGCCCTGACACCGTGGCCGGGTGGCGCAGCATCTCGTAGATGGCGTCCTGCGTGCCGCCTACGTAGTTGAAGAAGGGCAGCATCAAAAAGGCGTTGCCGTTGGCCTCGTTCAGTAGGTCATACGCCATCTCGAGTGGCTCGACACCATGAGTTGCGGCGAGCGCGGCGACCGTGTTGTCGGGCGACGGCTCGTAGTTCGGGCTGTCGCCCATGGAGTAGATCTTGTCGAGCATGAGCTGGAGGAACGGGCCGAGTCCGTCGAACTGAATCGAAGGATCGCTCGGCAGGTCGGTCTCGTTGAGGATTGCCGCTTTGACTTCGGGCTTGCGCAGTTCGGAACGAAGCTTGTCTCCGTCGAGCCGACCGACGAGATCAACCAACGTGGGACGTTTGGTGAACGGATTGTTGTTTGCCCACCCGATCATCATGCCGAACGGTCGTGCTGCGATCTGCGGGCGCATATTGCCGCCTGCAGCATTGGTGGCGTCGACCTTGTCTAACGCAACTCGCCATGAGTCGGGATTGCGTTCGTTCTGAAGCATCGCAAATGTCACGGGCAGGCCGGTGCGCAGCGCAATGCGGCTGAGGATGTCGACTTCGCCAAGGAACACTTCTGCCTCGAACTCGAGTCCTTGAGGTGCGACTTCGAACAGCCCGCCACCTGCATCGGACACGCCATCTGCCAAGCCATTCAGTTCGTCCTCGGCCGCAAAGGTTCCGGGCACGGGCTCGCCATCGCGGGCTTTATGGTTCAGTGTGCGACTCGAGGAAAAGCCGATTGCTCCGGCAGTGATCGCTTCTGTGACGAGCTTCTTCATTCCGGCAATGTCTTCTGGGGTGGCCGGTTCGTTACGTGCGCCACGCTCGCCCATGACGTATGCGCGCACCGGACCGTGGCCCACGTACGTGGCGATGTCGATCGCATACGTCCGCGAATCGAGCACGTCGAGATACTCCGGAAAGCTCTCCCATCCCCAACTGATCCCTTCGTGCAACGCGGTGCCGGGGATGTCCTCGACGCCTTCCATGAGCTGCACGAGCCATTCCTCTTGGCCGGGACGCACGGGCGCGAAGCCGACACCACAGTTGCCAGCCACAACCGTGGTGACACCGTGACCGCTCGAGGGCTCGAGCAGGTCGTCCCATGTGGCTTGGCCGTCGTAGTGAGTATGGATATCGACGAAGCCGGGTGTGACGATGAGGCCCGTGGCATCGATCGCCTCACGCGCCTCGCCGAGGTCACTGCCGATTGCAGTGATGCGACCGTTCGTAATGGCGATGTCGGCGGTGAAGCGCGGCTCGCCGGTGCCGTCGACAACTGTGCCGCCGCGAATGATGAGATCGTGCATTGAAAGCCCCCTGGTGTGCTTGCGGGTCAATCTAACGCACCGTCAGAAACTTGTCAGTGCTGCGACAGTCAGGTTGGCTGGGTCACGGTTCTACGCGAGGATCTGTTTGCATGGACCCCTCGGTGGGTATAGACGAAACATGACCACCGCAATCATCATTATCGCCGTCGTGGTACTCGCCGCGACCGTCTTCGTAGTCGTTCAACGCCGGGCCAAGGCCCAGGCCTCGGTTCTTCGTGCGCAAGCAGTTGAGCATCGCGCTGACGCAAAGGCCGCTCAGTCCGCGGCGGTGGCTCAGGAAGCCCATGCGGCGGAGTTGGCAGACGCAGCTCGGCGCAACCAGCTCGTCGCTGAACAAGAGCGAATTGCCGCGACCGTGAAGCGCGAGGTAGCTGATGATCTCAACACCCGAGCAGACAACATCGACCCAGACGTACCGGTCACCTCGAACTGAGCCCTGTCAGCGCAAGCCGGTATCGCTAACTCTTACCTCGGACCTTGAGGAATACCGCGCTCACGGACACTGCAGCTGCAAGCCAGGCGATCACCACAATCGGCGCTGACGCCTTGGCGATAGTTAGTAGTACTGCAGCGATGACTACGGCCGCGGCACTGACGACCATTGGAGTGGGAACCGCCGATGTTGGCTTGGTCATGACTCACCTCGATAAGGCTGAGTTTACGATGCCAAAGACCCAACGATCGCCGGAACCGGTGAATTCCTTCCCGGTGCTCGGCGTGTCCGAAGGGGCGTCACTTGGTGCCCCAACGGCCCTAGGCGTGCGATTGCCAGAATCGTAGGGTTGAGCATTGTCAACCGATTGATGATGGAGGGCTCATGGCGAACGAACCTGATCTGTTGGCAGATCGCGAGAACGATGTCGAATGGGTCACGTACTTGCAGGGCCTGCTGCGCAACTGGGGCTACTGGAACGGCGAAGACGACGGCCATTTCGGGCCGGAGATCGACGAAGCAGTTCGTAAGTTTCAGGGCGACCAGGGCCTGGTGGTCGATGGCTGGGTCGGGCCAAAGACGTGGTCCGTGCTCGTGCAAGAAGCAGTAATGCTCAACCTCGCAGACTTTCCCGCGTTGGCGGCGCTGGCCGATACCGGCGGCGACGAAAACAGCGTCAAGCAGCTTTACGCTGGCGTGCTCGAGGTTGACGACCTCGATCGGTTTGCGATGGCCGACGACGCCAATGGCAACACGGGTGTGGCCTAACCAATGGGATCGATCAAACTCTTAAGGAGCAGACCATGAGCTGTACGGCCGAATATGTTGGCTGGTGCGGGGCAGCCGTTGGCACGGGTCTCGCACTCGGAGCAGTCGCCGCTGAGCTTGGATCGGGGGTGGGCTCGCCTCTTGCGATCCCGACAGCGGCCGCAGCCGTCGCGGCAGCAATTGGCTTCATCGCCGCTGGCATGGCGTGGGCGAACTGCATGGAGAACGCTGGGAAAGAAGGCGAAGCGCGAAGGATGCGCGAGGACATGAACCGGCTGCAGCGCGAAGTGGATGAACTCCGTCGCCGCGCCGGGATCAACTGAGCGACGGGCCTCTGCCACCCCTACGACAAGAGCGTGGTGAGTTGCACGACGAGTCCGTCGGGGTCAATCACGTCTAGCTTCACGCCGGTACGTGAGGTCACGCGCTCGCCGTGCGCGAACCCGTTGGCGTCGAGACGGTCGACGAGCACTTCGAGATCCTGGATCGTCGAAACACTGAACGTGATTGCTTCGAACCCTGCAAGAGCACGCGCCCGATCGGGGTCGTGGCGCAGCACCATCCTGATAGACGCGATCGGCTGAACCAGAGTGACTGCGTTGTCCACATCGTGGTGCCCCGGCAACGCGACGAAACCGAATGCCATCGCGTACCAGTCGCTGCTGCGGGCGACATTGGACACCGGCAGCGTCACATGGTGGACACCCGCGATGTCTCCGACAGCCCAATCGTGCTGCACGACGACGCGCTCACCGATCATCTTGCTTGCGAAGTCACGGACATAAGCCTGATGACGTTCGTCGGCCACGTAACGGCGGGCGGCAGCGAAATCTGGGAAGTCCATGACGGCC
>JAYTWP010000128.1:0-21436 GCA_043743395.1 Actinomycetota bacterium
CCTCGCCCGCGACGAACGCTTCAACAAGGTCACCATGCGAGATCGCATGGGCGATCCACGCACCGCCCTGAACGTCGACCCCGATGCTCACGGCAGGCACACGAGCAATTTCCGACTCACTCCGGACCGGCGCGACGCAAGCGACGGCGCGCGCGGTCTGATGCACGGCATCTTCGTCGGCGAGATCCAGGCACTCGAAGGAGCCGGGCGTACGTGCTGGGATTTCGAGACCGGCACTGAGGCGCCGTTCGAACTCAAGCTTGATATGGCCCGTCAGTGTTGGGACGAAGCACGTCATGTCGAGATCAGCGTCAAGCTCAGCGACTGGATGGGCAGCGAGATCGGTCAGTACGCCGAGAACACCGTGCTCTTCGAGGCCGCCTGCAGCACCGATCCCGTCCTGCGCCTCGCGGGAGTGAACCGAGCGCTCGAAGGTCTCGCGATCGATGTCTTCACCACCATGAAAGAGTTCGGCAATCTCGCCGGTGACCCATACCTGGAGTTCTGCGAGGACTGGATGCTTGCCGACGAAGTTACACACGTGAAGATGGGCTCCGACTGGCTGCGCAAGATCACCGAGAACGATCCCGAGCGGCGCAAGAAGGCACTTGAGTTCCAGAGCGTCGTCGACAAGCTGTTCAGCTACGGCGGCACCCGCAGCGAGAGCCAGGAATCGCCAATCGGGCTGGCGCGTCGCTTCCGCGAACTCGCCGGCTTCACCGACGATGAAGTCGATGACATTGCCGAGGTCAGCCTGCAGGCACTCAGCGAGCGTAAGTCTGCGGTCGCGAAGATGCGTGCAGCGGCGGATGAGTTCGCCGGCAGCACGGCAGGCGAGTAGGCCCGACCCTGCCATGACAGTCACAGTGAGCCCTGAGACATTCAATTACGTCTCATTCGATTCCGACCTCATCCGCAGCATCGCTTCGGGGCTGATCGGAGCACTCGGGATGACCGAATACGCCGTCGCCATCGACGTCGACGAAACCACCCCACTCGCGCGAATCTCGTGCACGTTGGGCGAAGGCATCAGCATCCACGCCGACAGCGGCGCGTTTGAAGACACGCGCAAGCCGCGCCAGCAAAGCGAAACCGCCACCGCGACATCTCTGGGTCGCGTACTTCTGCGGGCCCGCGATCGCCTCGTCGGCGGCTTCGGCGAGGCACCGCCCGACAACGAACTGACGTTGGCGCAGGTCGCTGCCTGGGAGACGTATTCTGTGGGTCGCCTGCAGCGGCTTGGCATTCCCACGAATCAGCAGCGTTGGCGCTACAACTTCCGCAACCGTCACGCGTTTTCGGATGCAGCCGACACAGCGTTCGAGGAGCTCTGGCAGAGCGACGGCCTCACGTGGGGCGAACTCAGCGCAATCAGTGCTTCCGCCTCATCCGACTGAATCTGCGCATCAGACTGAAGGCGGGCGAGCGACTCACTCCTCCAACGAACTGCGCCAGCTCACGCGCTCCGGGCCGAGGTGAGCTGCCTCATTCACCCACGTATCGGTGGCCACCGCGAATCGGTCGGGTGAGAATACCTTCGACCATTCGGTGAGATAGTCAGCGGGATCGTCAGCGTGCGCGCCCTGTGTCACGCCCGTAAACACTCTCGCCATGCGACCGCCTCCGATCGAAAACGTTTCTCCGCTGCAGGGAACCGACTCGTGACACAGCAACGCAACGCCGGGTGCAACTGCTTCGGGCGGGAACCGTTCGACGAACTCACCCGCACGGAGCTGGTACATCGACTCATAGACCGGCGCAAAGTCGCTGTCGGTCATACGCGTGGCCGCAGTTGGCATTACCGCGTTGACGCGAATGCCGCTCGGCTCACCCTCGACTGCGAGGATCCGGGTGAGGCCCACGAGTGCCGCCTTTGCCGTGCCGTAGGTCAGAACGAACGGCATTCCGAGCGCGCTCGATGACGACACGTTCACGATCCGGCCGTACCCGGCAGCGCTCATGTGTGGCCAGGCGGCGCGCAGCACGTTGACGGAACCGTGCAGGTGTACATCGACGACTCGGTCCCATTCCTCACGCGATGCCTGATCGATAGTCTCACCATTCGGAGTGACACCAGCGTTGTTCACAACGATATCGATCTGACCCCACGCGTCGATCGCGTCAGCAACGATGCCTGCACCACCGGCGGGCGACGTCACGCTGTTCGTGTTGGCGAGCGCGACACCGCCGCCAGCAACGATCTCGTCGGCCACGGACTGGGCGACGGATGCCGTTGGACCTTCACCGCGGCGGTCTCTGCCGAGGTCGTTGACCACCACGCTGGCTCCGTGGGCAGCGAGGTACATCGCATAGCAGCGACCGAGGCCGTTGCCCGCTCCCGTGACAACTGCAACGCGACCATCAAATCTCAGAGTCCCCATGCGTGCGAGCTTGCCACAATGCGCCGGGGTGTTTCTGACCCAGAGAACGAGCTCGGATCCGCACGTCGGACGTTCTGTCGGGAAGACTTCTGTGATGGCGCTCTCCCCTGACATCCGCACTCGCACGGCTCATGTGAACGGCGTCGATCTGTGTCTGCTGGAGGCTGGCGACCCGGCATGTCCCACGGTCTTTCTCATCCACGGCTTTCCCGAGTGCGCCTATTCGTGGCGACATCAACTCTCGGCGCTCGCTGCAGCCGGCTATCACGTCATCGCTCCTGATCAACGCGGCTACGGATACTCGTCAGCGCCTCAAGAAGTATCGGCGTACGGAATCGAGCAGTTCAGCGGTGACCTCCTTGGACTGCTCGACGAGCTCGGCAAGGACCAGGCCATCTTCGTCGGACACGATTGGGGCGCGCTGATCACGTGGGAGTTTGCCCGCCTGCATCCAGAACGGGTCAGGGCAGTCGTCGGCGCCAGCGTGCCCGCCGTGCAATGGCCCGCTGCGCCGACTCAGTTGATGAAGATGGTCTACGCCGACAACTTCTTCTACATCCTCTACTTTCAACCCGTGGGACCTGCCGAGGCCGAACTCGATGCCGACCCGTACGTGAGCATGGCCAAGTTCCTTTGGGCTGCAAGCGGCGAGGGGTTCGAAATGCCCACCGAGACTCGCAAGATGGAGGGCAACGGGCTGTTGACCGATACGAAGATGCCACCGGCGCGTCCGTGGCCGTGGCTGACCGAAGAGGACCTCGTCTACTACGCCGATCAGTTTCGCCACAGTGGGTTCTTCGGGCCGATCAGCTACTACCGCAACCTCGATGCCAACTACGAACTCGTGAAGGACATCGGCCTCGATCACTTGACGATGCCAAGCTTTTTCATCACAGGCGACAAGGACGGCGTGCGCTTGATGGATCCAACAGGCATCGAACGGATGCAGGCATCACTGCCCGACTTTCGTGGCTTCGTTGTGATCGAAGGCGCCGGACATTGGACGCAGCAAGAAAAGCCCGATCAGTTCAATGAAGCCCTCATCGGCTTCCTGAACTCGCTATAACGCGGGGCCGACGATGCCATCACGGCAACGGTGTGAGCGCCAATCGTCAGCGACGATTGAGCTTTGAGAGCAGCCGGAGGATCTCGAGATACAGCCACACGATCGTGACCAACAGTCCAACAGCGGCGACCCATTCCATTTGCTTGGGCAGGCCACCCTTCGCACCTTTTTCGATGAAGTCGAAGTTGAGCGCGAGGTTGAATGCGGCGACGCCAGCGACCAAGAAACTGAAGCCGATGCTGAGCGCGCTCGTGTCATTGAGGAAACCAACGGAACCACCGAAGAGGTTGATGAGCAACGAGATGCCGTAGAAGACCATGATGCCGAGAGTTGCACCGATGACGATGCGACGCATGCGATCGGTGACCTTGATGATGTTCGTCCGATAGAGGAACAGCATGATCGCAAACACGGCGATCGTGGCACCAGCGGCCTGGATCACGATGCCCTTTTGGTACGTCTCGTACGAGTGCGAGATCGCGCCGATGAACACGCCCTCAGCAAGGGCATACAACGGGCCGAGAACTTTCGCGAACTGTGGCTTGAAGCGCATGGCGATGACACACGCAAGTCCGACAAGCACGCCGAGGAGAGTCCACGCGGGGAACCGAGTCGGCACGCCCTCGTTGACGGTGACGGCCTTCCAGCCGACCACTGCCGCAGCAAGCAACAACACGAACAACACACCTGTGGCCGACGCCGTGCCTTGCACAGTCATCGTTTCCGAGTGCCACTCGCTGATTGGACCATCGTGCATCGGTGCAGATCCGTAGGCGGGCCCACCTCGACGTTGGGTGCTTGGCGCGGGTGCTGCCCAGCCCGCCGAGGTGGCGCCGGCATGGGCGACCTCAGTGAACGCTTTGTCATTCAGAATTGGATTCGCCATCTGCGAACTCCTTGTCTACGAGCGGAACGATGTCCGCAACTCGGGCTGACGTTAGCGACTCAGCGGGCAAAATATCCTTCACCCAAGGTGTGAATCAGTTGAGATCGTGTGCGCTTGGGCCATCCCACAGATCAATGTCAGGGGGTGCGATCAAAATACCTTCGCACGCCTTGGCCATCTCGATCATGACATCGCTATCGAAGTGAGCGCGCTGCGCGGCCGGGGAATCCCACTTTTGGATGAGGAGATACCGGTCGGGATGTGTCACCGAAGCGCAGAGGTCGATGTTGCGACAACCGCTCTGCATGCGTGACAGCACGACGTACTTGCTGAGGATGGCCAGCAACACTCCAGCGTCTGAGGCGTCGAAACGCATCGTCACAATGGCAAGGTCGACTTCGTCCGGCATAGCTACGTCCAATCGGCCACGGGCCGCGTCAGCGGAATTTCAGATATAACGATGGTGTCCATCACAAACAGCGATGACCCCTCGAAAAGTGGCTCCTCTGTGTCAGGGACTTGACGTCGTCGGTATCGTTAGCACATCGTTCAACCAAACTCGCGGATTTCCGCGTGTGGGGCACCGATCCCAAACCCTTGAGGAGCTACCGTGGCCAAAGATCGCGTCGATCGCGATGAAGAGGATTTGGTTCGTCTGTATCTGTCCGATATCGGGCAATACACCCTCCTCACCAAAGATGATGAGGTTCGACTGGCGAAACTCATCGAGTCGGGCAAGGCGGCAATCGCAGACCTCGATTCGGCTGGCAAAGACATCACGGCCGCAAAGAAGCGAGAGCTACGGCGGGCTGCCAAAGAAGGCGAAGAGGCTGAGCGCGCCTTCGTTCAGTCCAACCTGCGTCTCGTTGTGTCCATCGCCAAGAAGTACCAAGCATCCGGGCTTCCTCTACTCGACCTCATCCAAGAGGGCAACTTGGGCCTGATGCACGCCGTCGAAAAGTTCGACTGGCGAAAGGGTTTCAAGTTCAGCACGTATGCAACGTGGTGGATTCGTCAGGCGATCACCCGCGGTATCGCGAATACGGGGCGCACCATCCGTCTGCCTGTTCATGCAGGAGACACGCTGGCTCGTCTGCAAAAGGCGCGTAGCCGCCTCGAGCTGAAGTACGGCCGCCCGGCAACACTGGCCGAACTCTCGCGCGAAGTCGAGATGCCCGAGGACAAAGTCACCGAGGCCCTGCGTTTTGCCGCAGAGCCACTGTCACTCAGCGAGCCGCTTCGAGAAGACGGCGACGCCGAACTTGGCGACGTGGTCGAGGATCGTTCGGCCGAGTCGCCGTTTGAGGTTGCGGCCACAGCGCTCTTGCCCGAAGAGATCTCACGGCTCCTCGCACCGCTCGACGAACGCGAGCGAGAGATCCTCAAGCTCCGTTTCGGACTCGACCGCGGCGAACCGCGTACTCTCGAAGAGGTTGGCGAGCACTTCAATCTCACTCGTGAGCGCATTCGTCAAATTGAGGCTCGGGCGATGAGCAAACTGCGCCACCCATCCAGCGACACGGGCGCCCGCGACCTGCTTGCGGTCTAGCGTTCGATCGCAAATTCCAAGGGCGCCGCACCATCGCGCCACAACGTAGGCTCGCGCAATGCCCGTCGTCTTCGTTCATGGAAACCCCGAAACACCCGCAATCTGGGGGCCGCTGCTGCGCGAGCTCAGCCGCCAAGACGTTGTCGCCCTGCAGTTGCCGGGTTTCGGCGTCGCCGCTCCGGCGGGATTTGGCGCCGAACGGGACGACTATGTGCGGTGGTTGATCGGCGAGCTCGAAGAGATCGGCGAGCCTGTGGACCTCGTCGGCCACGACTGGGGTGGCGCCTTTGTGGCACGCGTGGCTTGTCTGCGCCCTGACCTGTTGCATTCGTGGGTCAGCGATTTCACCGCGTCGTTCCATCCCAACTACGTCTGGCACGACTTCGCCAAGATCTGGCAAACACCCGGCGCTGGCGAACAGTATTTCTTGGACGTGGTGGCCACGCCCATCGAAACACGTACTGCAATGTTCGTATCCCTCGGTATCGCACCCGACGCCGCAGCCGAGATTGCCGCCGCCTCTGACGAGGAAATGGGACGCTGTGTGCTCGCGCTCTATCGTTCCGCTGCGCAGCCAGCAATGACGGAGTGGGGCAACGAAGCCGAAGCTGCAGCCGCGCGCCCAGGAATGGCAATGATCAACACCGAAGATCCCTTCGTGAACGATCTCTCCCTCGGCAAGGAAATGGGTCGACGCATGGGTGCACACATCGAGATCATGCAAGGTTTCGGTCACTGGTGGATGATGCAAGATCCGGCGCTGGGCGCCGAGGTGCTGCAGCGGTTCTGGGCCACGCTCTGACCCGGCGTCAGCTACTTCCAGGCGAACACCGGTTGTTCGAATTCGTCGACGCGGGTGTCGACACGGCCCTCAATGGCGACCCAACGGAACTGCACCAACACCGCGCCTGTCGGGGCATGAATGAGATCGCCGCCGAGAGGGATCTGAACGACGGCATGAGGGCTCTCGGGGATGCTGACGAACCTCGGCGAATCGTCTCGGCACAACTCATGCAGTCCAATGCGATAGGCAAAGGACACTTCTGATGGGTCAGGGACCAGTTCGACATCGCCACCACCCCACACGACGACTGGCGTGATCACGTAGCCCGAGCGCGTGGGGTAATCGTCGAGAATGCCGACTACAGCATCCTCTCCCAGCAGTAGCCCAAGCTCTTCATGTAGCTCGCGCAGTGCCGTCTGGGCGACCGTTTCACCCGGCTCACACCGCCCACCGGGGAGCGCCCACTGCCTGGCGTGCGTGCGCATCTTCGCGGCACGCCGACACAGCAGAAATGCTGCACCACCGGCCACGCCGGACATGCGTCCATCCAACCCCTCGATATCGGAGGGAATGACCGACAGCTCATCGGCGGTGACCACGCACGGCTCGTGACCGTGACGAACAGCGTCGCTGTCGACGATCACAATCGCAACGGCGGCGTGATGTCGACCGTCGAGAGGATGTTCGCGACGTGTGTGGTTGGCGATGTTTGCGGTGAGTTGATCGCGCAGCTCCGAGGTGTACGGAGTCATGACTGTTGCTGCTGCTGCGTGTTCGGTACCCGCGAGCTCAGCACTCCCGAGTCGTAGAGGGCGGCGATGTCCATGTCGTCGAGTTCAAGTAACTCGCGCATCACGTCGGCATTGTCCTCACCACGGAATCTCACCTCACCAACAGTTGCAGGCCCGGACGCGCTGAAGGTCCAAGGCGCGCTCGGCACACGAACCGTCCCGCCACTGCGATCCGAAACGCTCAAGATCGCGTGACGCTCGATCGCCCATTCACTGTCGGCAATCTCGCGTACGGTGCGTAAAACACCCATCGCCAATTCGTTCTGGTCGAGCACCTGCTCGATGGTGTGCGCGTCCGGGTACGTGAGCGCCCACTTGCGGATGAGTTCGAACAGTTCGTCGAGATGCTCAAGCCTGAGGCTGACACTTGCGAATCGCGCCTCATGGAGCAACTCGTCAGCACCCATCGCGGCCACAAACCGATCGAATGTACCCCGCTCGGCTGGATGACCACTGATGACGACCGACTCACCGTTCGCGACGGCGAGCACCGGGTAATCGCCGGGCTGGAACGACCGGATCCAGTCGCGCGAGATCGGGCCGTCCCACAGATGATCGTGCACGTGTTCGTTCACGTACAACATCGTCTGCGCCATCGAGATCTCGACGAGTTGCCCCCGACCGGTGCGCTCTCGCAGGAACATCGCGGCAAGGATCGCGCTTGCGCATTCGAGCGAGGTGTAGAGATCGCCATGGCTGTGCGGATCGTTCACGTATTCGACTGCGTGCCCGACGCCGTGGTGCGCTTCGCATTGTGCTTTCGTATAACCGGTCTCGGCACCAATGACGGCGGCGTATGCACGACGATTGCGCCACGGTCCAGTCGATCCGTAGCCCGTGATGCTCGCGTAGATGAGCTTCGGGTTGACACCAGCCGCGGCGGCGTAGCCAAGGCCCATGCGGTCCATCACGCCGGGTCGGAAGTTCTCGATCACGACGTCGACGTGGCGGATCAGTTCGAGCAGTATCTCAACGGCCCTGGGCTTGGTCATATCGAGGCTGATGTTGCGTTTGCCGGTGTTCTGCTGAATGAAGTAACTCGAAAGCCCCCCGACGCGTGGGTTCGCGAATCTGGTCATATCACCGGTCGGCGGCTCGACCTTGATGACCTCGGCGCCCATGTCGCACAACATGTGCGCAGCATGCGGTCCACTGAGCACACGCGTCAGGTCGAGCACCCGGACGCCGGCCAATGGTCCCCCCGTGGACAGGTCCGATGATGAGGCCGGGAATGAGTCATCGCCGCGAGGTGTTTCTACTGCCATCGTCGTAGTCTCGCGTTCATTGCGAGGCGAGAGGGAGTCCACCGTGCTATTCAACAAGAAGGTCGAAATGGTTGCTGCCGATCAGGCATTGCCGGGTCGGACGGACCTGACCATGCCAGTACCCGATGCTCACTTCATCAACGGGAATCCTCTGCAGGGTCCATGGCCTGACGGCTACGAGACAGCGGTGTTCGGCATGGGCTGCTTCTGGGGCGCCGAGCGCAAGTTCTGGGAGGTGCCCGGGGTCTTCAGCACCGCAGTCGGCTATGCGGGCGGCTTCACGCCCAATCCCACGTACGAGCAGACATGCAGTGGGCGCACCGGCCACACCGAGGTGGTCCTAGTGGTCTTCAACCCAGCTGAAGTCAGGTATGAGCAGATTCTGCGCGTGTTCTGGGAGAACCACAATCCAACGCACGGCATGCGGCAGGGCAACGACGTCGGCACGCAGTACCGCAGCGCCATTTATGCAACAACGGAGCCACACCTCGCGGCGGCACTCGCTAGCCGCGACCTCTACCAACAGCGTCTCGATGAGGCCCGCCTTGGCACGATCACGACCGAGATCGTCCCTGCTGGCGCCTTCTATTACGCCGAGCCGTATCACCAGCAGTACCTCGGCAAGAACCCCAACGGCTATTGCGGCATCGGCGGCACGGGCGTGAGCTGCCCGATCGGCCTCAAGGCCTGACTCGTTAGGGTCGGTCCATCCATCCGCCAGCACGGATGGAATCGCCATCGGCGTTGATCGGGCGACCCTGCCAACGAAGCACACCTGGCGTCTCGCTCAGCTTGGCGATCAGCCCTTGCATCGGCGTGCCCTCGACCGTCACGATTGCTTCTCGTGCCGCGTAGTGTTCGTCGGCCGAGATATCGGCCATATCCATCACGGGCCCAACAGCTGCTTCGGCCTCGGTAAAGACTCGCAACACCTCGTGTTGTGATCGGTGGTGGCAATAGTCGATCATGAGCGATTCGAGCGCGTCCCGGTTCTTCATCCGATCGCCGAACGATGCAAAGCGCGGATCGTCACCGACACCAAGCACGATCAACACGCGCTTGGCAACCGTGTCGCTGCTCGCGCTGACGCCCACCCATTTGCCGTCACTGCAGAGATACGTACCCCGTGGCGTTGTGTACGGCAAACCGGCGCCGAGACGGGGCTGCATCTCACCGGTGAGTTGGTAGAGCGACAGCAATGGACCCATGAGCTGAAAGATGCTCTCCAACAGCGAGACATCGACCACCTGGCCAACGCCGCTGTGCAAGGCGACCATTGTTGCAAATGCACCCACCAGTCCGGTGACCTCGTCGGTGAGGGCGATGGCAGGTAACAGCGGCTGTCCATCCGGCTCACCACTGATCGCCGAGAGGCCGCTCATGACCTCCGCGATACTCGCAAACCCAGGGCGGTTGCTATACGGGCCCGTCTGCCCGAAACCGGTGACGCGAGTGATGACCAGTTTCGAGTTGATGGCATGGAGGTCATGCGGACCGAGGCCCAACCGTTCGAGCGTGCCCGGGCGAAAGTTCTCAACCAAGACGTCGGCGTCGCGGACGAGCCGGAGCAGCAGCTCGCGATCAGCGTCATCCTTGAGGTCGAGCGCGATCGTTCGCTTGTTCCGGTTGACCAGCTTCCACCACAGGCCTTCTCCGTCGCGCGGGTCGCGCCACGCCATGTTGCGCAGGCTGTCGCCCGTGTCGGGCCGCTCGATCTTGATGACGTCGGCACCAAAATCGGCGAGGTAACGCGCGCAGTTCGGCCCGGCGATCACGGTGGAGACATCGATGACGCGGAGGTCACTGAGGGGAGGCGTTGAGGTCACGGCTTCCATTCTGCGAGGTGCGCACACGCTTCGTTGATGTCGTCAGCACTTCCGGCATACGAGAACCGCACCGATCGATGCCCCGCGGCCGTATCGAAATCGAGTCCGGGAGTGCAGGCGACGCCGAGTTCGTCGAGCCAGCGATTGCACAACGACATCGAGTCGTCGCACAGATGAGACACATCGGCGTACACGTAGAAGGCACCGTCGGCGTCGGCCACGCTCGTGACACCGGCGGCTGCAAGCCCCTGCAACAGCAGGGCGCGATTCGTGCTGTACCGCTCGACGTGCTGATCGAGCTCGGGCTGACAGTCGAACGCGGCGAGTCCGACAACCTGCGAGACGTGCGGAGCGCAGATGTACAGGTTCTGCTGAAGACGCTCGAATGCATCTGTTACGGAGTCCGGCGTGATCGCCCACCCAAGTCGCCAGCCAGTCATGCTGAAGTACTTCGAGAAGCTGTTGATCACCACAGACTCGTCGCTGTACTGCAGCATGGTGGCAGCCGGACCGGTGTAGGTGATGCCGTGGTAGATCTCATCGCTGATCAGGCGGATGCCGCGTGTGCGGCAATAACCGGCAATCATCGCCAGCGATTCTCGGGACAAGACGGCGCCTGTCGGATTCGACGGCGAGGCCACGATGAGGCCATCGATCGGGCCGGCCGCGTCGAGCATCTGGAGCGTGGGCGCCCAACGCGAGTCGGCTCCCACGGCGATAGCGACCGGCTCGATATCGAGCGCGAGCAGGGCGTTGCGATAACAGGGGTACCCCGGCTCCAGTACCCCCACTCGTTGGCCGGCATCGAAGCACGCGAGGAAGGCCAGAGAAAAGCCGGCGGAGGCACCAGCCACGATCGTGACTCGAGCAACTGGAACCTCAATCTCGTACCACTCTGCGTAGTGCTGAGCAATGCGACGGCGAAGGCTCATCAGCCCCGCGGCATTCGTGTACCCGAGCGCCTGGTGTTGCATCGCCTGCATCCCGATCGCGAGAGCTGCCGATGGTGCCGACGACGAGGGTTGGCCGACCTCGAGGTGACGGACCCGTTGACCTCGCGCCTCGAGATCGCTGGCGCGTTGACTCATCGCCATGGCATGGAAGGGGGGAACCCTTCCAGCGCGCAGCGACGCTGCGAGACCGCTAACTGGCATCGTCATCCGAGGACGTTGAAACCCGAAGGCAGATCACCGCGTCCGGTGAGCGCGCGGATGATCTGGCTCGCGTCGGTGACCTCCACGAGCGTGAGCACGACGATCTCGGCAACCGTGGCGTCCAGATCGAGTTCACGGCCAAGCGCATCATGGAGGTCGATCAAGTGCACGGCCGCTTCGACAATGCGGGTCGCGAGATACGGCAGCAGCAGGATCTGACCTGCGAAGGTGCACGCGATTGCCTCGTCGTCGGCAAGACCGACCCGCGCGCACGCTGCCTCCACCGTGGTTCTCACTGTGCCGGGGAGGTCGTTGTGTAGCTCGTGGGCGGCCAGTCGCGCTCGCTCAGCGACATCGGCGTGAATCGTGGAGCTGCCACTCAACACGATTCGGTAATACTCACCCGCGCTGTGGATCGTGAAGTCCACCGACGGCGACGTGTCGAGATACGTAGATGTCGTGCTGAATGCGCGAAGGCCATGCGCCAACAGCTCGCGCACGTTCCATTCGCCGAGGCCAGGGCGCTCGAGTTCGTCGTCGGCGAGGTCAAGCGCGAGCCCGATGTACGCCTCGCCCAAGTGATCGAATGCAGTCCTCAGCGCAGTGGAAGCGTGAAGCACCGATCCTCCAGACGACCGAGCGCATAGGTCTCGTAATCAACACCAAAATCAGCGTAGAGATGACGGCATCGCTCGCTCCACGAGAGCGCCTCGGTGGTCGAGATCCGATGTGCCAGCTGCATGACGCCGCCTTCGTACACGCGGTATTCGGCCCATGTGCCTGGAAAGTCCTTCACGCAGCCAACCTCGATGGTCGGCACGAAGTCGGCGTTGACCATCTGACGTACACGATGGCGGTGGGTGTGTCCGGCGGTGTACCCAATGATCGCGCGACGACGCTTCACAACCTCAGCAAGGCCGTCGCTCGCCGCCGGATGCAGGCCGAAGTAGTTGTCTCCGCGCGCCGAATCAGGCGTGCCACCCGTCCACTGTTGATGGTGCCCCATCACGATCACCGGTCGATCAGACGACGCGGCATGATCGTCGAGCCATTCGAGTTGCTGCGTCGAAAATGTGCCGGTGGTCTGACCGGGAATCACCGTGTCCATCAAGGCAACACACACACCGGGGAGCTCGACCCAACGATCGCCGTCGTACCCGCTCTGAAACTTGTACGAGTCGTGGTTTCCGCGCACAACATGAAGACGATCGCCGAACGCCCCCCTGTAGTGCTGCTCGAATGCCTCCCATTCGTGCGGCTGACCATCCTGGCTGAGGTCGCCTTTGACAAACACGGCCCACGGGTTAATCGCCGCGATTTCAGCGATAGCACCACGATTCATGATCTCCGGATAGGGGTCCTCTCCGGGTGCACTGCACTGAATTGGGCCCTCGGGGCTATCGTCAATTCGACCGCATTCGGTCTCGCCGAAATGCACGTCGTTGACGGTGGCGAAGCGGCAGAGCAGCTCGCCTGCTGGCCGAGGCAACGTGGTAATCCATTCCCCGTGAAACTCGTACGGAGTCCCGTGCGCAAGGCCGTCATACCGGTACACCGACGTACCGTCGTGCAACACGATCAGGTCGTCGGCAACAGTCGTAATGTCCACGCCGTCACCGTAGTCGGACACGTGGTGTGCTTGGGCTGTGCCAAGCTTCGCCCTCAGCGATATGGGCGATCGCGACGCATCGGTAGCGGTACGCTCCACCAACGTCCGCTGAACTTCCAAACGGTGCTGCGCGCCCGCACTTCATCAGAGACAACAACCGGCCGTGGCCACAGCGCACGCATGGCCGCAGCGATCACAACAGCCTCTTCGTCGGTAGGCGTCGGAGAGATCCTCGTGGGCTCGGCCATCAGAGTGGCATGTTCCCGTGCTTGCGGCGAGGCAGTTCTTCTCGTTTGCTCCGCAGCATCCGCAAGCCGGCCACGATCTTCTGTCGCGTCTCGGCCGGATCGATGACGTCGTCGATGTAACCGCGCTCGGCAGCCGCATAGGGGTTGGCGTACTTCTCCGTGTAGTCGGCGACGAGTTCGGCACGCCGTGCCACCGGATCAGCAGCTTGTTGCAGCTCTCTGCGGTAGACAATTTCGACCGCACCCTGAGGGCCCATCACAGCCAGCTCCGCAGTCGGCCAGGCATAGGCCAGATCCGAACCAATCGACTTCGAGTCCATGACGACATATGCGCCGCCATACGCCTTGCGCGTGATGATCTGAATGCGCGGCACGGTGGCCTCACAGTACGCGTACAGCAACTTCGCGCCGTGGCGGATGATGCCGCCATATTCCTGATCGACGCCCGGAAGGAACCCCGGCACATCGACAAAGGTGATCAGCGGAATGTTGAACGCATCGCACGTACGCACGAAGCGCGCCGCCTTGCTTGCGGATTCGATGTCGAGCACGCCAGCGAGCATCAGCGGTTGGTTCCCCACGATGCCAACGGGCTTGCCATCAATTCGGCTGAAACCGCACACGATGCTCTTCGCCCAATGGCCGAAGTACTCGAAAAACTCGCCATCGTCGACGATCGCGGCGATGACCTTCTTCATGTCGTACGGCTGGTTTGGTGAGGCTGGCAGTATGTCGCGCAGCTCAGGGCACAGTCGTTCGGGGTCGTCCCCGGTGTCCACCGACGGTGGTTCTTCGAGGTTGTTCGCAGGCAAGAAGCTGAGCAGGAACCGAACATCGTCGAGGCAGCTCCTCTCGTCGGGAGACACGAAGCTCGCAACACCGCTTTTGGATGCATGACTCATCGCTCCGCCAAGTTCCTCAAGAGTGACGTCTTCGCCCGTCACGGTCTTCACGACGTCGGGACCCGTGATGAACATGTGGCTCGTCTCGCGCACCATGAAGATGAAGTCGGTCATTGCCGGGCTGTACACGGCACCGCCGGCGCACGGCCCGAGGATCACCGAGATTTGCGGCACCACACCGCTGGATCGCACGTTGCGAAAGAAGATGCCCCCGTAACTGGCCAACGACACGACACCTTCTTGGATTCGTGCGCCAGCACCGTCGTTGAGCCCGACGACGGGCGCACCGACCTTGACGGCGAGATCCATCAGCTTGTGGATCTTCTCGGCGAATACCTCACCGAGCGCGCCGCCAAAGACAGTGAAGTCCTGGCTGAACACGAAGACCTTGCGACCGTCGACGGTGCCCCAACCCGTGATGACACCGTCGGTATAAGGCCGTTCTTCGAGACCAGCAGCGTGCGCGCGATGGCGAGCGAGCAGATCAAGTTCTTGGAAACTGTCCGGGTCGAGGAAGTAGTCAATGCGTTCGCGGGCCAGCAGTTTGCCCTTTTCGTGTTGCCGCTCGACGGCGCGCTGTGAGCCAGCATGAAATGCTTCGTCACGTCGTGCGCGTAGATCGTCGAGCTTGTCCTGCATAGGGTTCGTCACGGAACCGACGCTAGTGCCATGCGCGAACTCACCTGAACTCTTGGGTCACAGAGCCCCGACGAGGCGGTTACTTCAGTTCAAACACGACCGTGACATCAACGGAGAGATCCTGTGTACCGGGTTGGACCGGAGTCGGCGCACCACCGGCAGCCGACTTGTCGGACGCGGCGTAATACTGAGGGCTCACGATGGGCGAGGAAACCTCACTGATGGTCAGCACCTGCCCCACCGAGACCTTTGCTGCCGCGGTGTACTGATCGGCCCGTAGCTTGGCGTTTTCGATCGCTGCCTTGCGAGCGTCACCGAGGGCGGCCTCCGTGTCGTTGACATAGAAGTTGATGCCACCGATCGTGATCTCATTGCCGACGAGCGCCGCCGCGGCGTCGATGATCGCGCCAGCGTCACCGAGCTTGCGGATGGTGACATTCAACGTGTTCGAGGCGTTATACCCGGTGACGCGACGGCCGGTGGAGTCGTACTGCGGATACAGGGACACTCCACTCGTTTGGATGTCGTCGTTCTTCACGCCAGCCGACGACAGTACTTTGATCAGGGTGTCAGCTTTGTCGGCGGCTTGACGCAGCGCGTCGTTCGCTTTGCCAGCCGTGACCGACACGCCCAGGTACAGGGTCGCCGTATCGGGTTTCACGGTGACCTTGCCGTGACCTGAAACAGCAACGGTGCGCATGGCGGGTGAAGTGTCAACCGTTGACGATGTATCCAAGGGTGCCGTCGCAGCACTCGCCCCCGGATCACTGGGCTTTGACGACGAGTCATTGATCATCGCAACGACACCGACGGCGAGAGCACCGATCGCTGCGCCGCCGACCACTGTGGCAATCCAACTGCTCCTCATGACAACTCCTTGATGCGCTACGAGCAACGACGCTGCCCGAACTTCTGACGTCGAGCTCTGGCAATTTGGTTCCCGATCCACGACGCTTGAAGCGTGTCACTACCGCTCCAGCCCCCGATGTCGCCAATGCTGTCGAAATTGGCAGCCGAGATTCCTGAGGGCGAGGGGTGGCACTACGAACCGAAGTGGGATGGATTCCGTTGCATCGTGTTCCGCGACGGTGATGATGTCGTGCTCTCAAGTCGTAACGAACGCCCTTTCAATCGATACTTCCCAGAAGTGGTCGAGGCGCTCAAGGAATCTCTCCCCAATCGTTGTGTCGTCGACGGCGAAATCGTGATTGCCTCGCCGGTCGGCGACGGCCTTGACTTCGATTCTCTCCTGCAACGAATCCACCCAGCGGAGTCACGCGTTCAGCGCCTCGCTCGAGAAACACCGGCGAGCATGGTGGTATTCGACATACTCGCACTCGATGATCTCAATCTGATGGACGAGCCGCTGAACGAACGACTCAGGCATCTGCACACAGCGCTGGTCAACGCCAGGCCACCCATCTATCTGTGTCCCTCGTCATCGGACCCCGCACTCGCGCACGAGTGGTTCAACCGTTTCGAAGGAGCGGGACTCGACGGAGTGATCGCCAAACGGCTGAGCGGGGTGTATACCCCCGACAAACGAACGCTGATCAAGGTCAAGCATGAACGAACAGCCGAATGCGTCGTCGCCGGCTATCGGATCCACAAGGACGGCAAAGGCGTGGGCTCGCTGCTGCTCGGCCTTCATGATGAGACCGGGCGCCTGCACCACGTGGGAGTCACCGCAGCGTTCACCGCAGCATTTCGAACCGCGCTCCTCGGCGAGCTCGAGCCACTCACCCACGACGCCTTGAACGGTCATCCGTGGGCGGATTGGGCCACGTCAGCAGCCGACTCGGACACTCGTCTGCCTGGCGGTGGCAGCAGATGGAACGCCGGCAAAGACCTCAGCTGGATACCGCTACGCATTGAACGCGTCGTTGAAGTGCATTTCGGGCAGTTGCAGAACGGACGGTTCCGACACGGCGTGCAGTTCCAGCGATGGCGTCCCGATCGCACGCCCGAAAGCTGTCGGTACGACCAACTCGATGTTGCGGCACCCGTTGCGTTCAGCGAGCTGATGAGCCGCGGTTCAGCCTGACGCGCCCACGGTCGAAGTCGTAGCCCCCGGCACCAGCGTGGTCGTTGTCGACAAACCCACACCCGGCGGAGACGTGACGACGGGCTGCGTCACGGTCGGGAGCGACACGTTCACGGGGGTCGAGGTATCGGCGAGCACGTTCAGCACTGCCGTCTGACGGAACGTACCCGCCGTCGCAACAACATCGACCGTCACCGTCCACGCGCCTGGCACACCGAGCGGAATACCAATGTCTTCGGCCAGATGGGCAGCGCCGGCAACGCTGAGCGGCACTGTGAGAATGACCGAGCTTGCGGTGCTCGTTGGCGGTGGGTCGAACCGCACCGTGATCTGACTCACGTTGGTCGTTGGCTTGATGACCTGCACCAGCAGCTCATTGCGCCCGACCTTGCTCGGGTTCATGTACACCTTGAGATCGAGCTTGCCTTCGGTGTCGATGAAGCGTTGCTGATAGGCGTAGCTGCCAATCGACAGACCTGACGTATTGAGATTCCCGGGAGGCGACGCCAGCATCCAGGCGGTGAGGCCGAGCACGACGATGCCGACCAACGCCTCCATGCCCACAGCGCGACGCAAACGGCTCGCCGTGGGTGCCGTCATCACGTCGACATGTGTCAGCCGAGCGATGATGAACTGGCGTGTTGCGACGGCGATGAACACCATCGCGGCCACAGCCACAACCTTGAGCAACAACAACCGACCGTGTGCAGTGCCGAATAGATGCCCGCTGTCGAACCGGTACAGCTGAACGCAGCCGGTGATCAGCGTGATGATCCAAGCAGGGGCGGCGAGACGACTGAAGCCCCGCACTGCGTGTACGAGGTCGTCGTCACCGGGGCCCGCCAAAACAACCCGTGAAAGCAACAACACACCGCCCAGCCAAACGGCCATGGCCAGCGCATGCATCGTGCCGGCCGCATAGCCGATGAGTTCGATCTTGCCGCCGACCCGTGAAAAGCCAAGCGTGGCCACTGCGAGGCCGGGAAGCGCGAGTGCGGGCAATTGTGTCGCAGGGTCGATGCATCGCTCTGGGCGAATCACCACCCACGCGGCCCCCGCAATCAGCGCCAGACGCGCCAGGGCTGCGACCCCGGGGGTGGAATGGGCGAGCTCGAACCAACTGGTCGGGCTGAGCGAACTTGTAAAGCTGTCCCCGGTGACCTGCGCGGTCATACAGGTCACTGCGACCCCCGAAGCCAGGAACGCGGCGAGCCACGCATAGCGTAGGAATCGAATGGTCAGGATGTACTCGACACCCTCGGGCCATGCGACTGCGATGAGTACCAACGCACCGAACAGCGCCGCGAGAGCAAGCGTAGACAAGAGGCGCGCGAGTCCGAGCACTCCTCCCACGTTGGCCGGATCCTTGGGTGCTGCGGCCGTTGTTGGCGCCACCGTGACAGGCGGTGCTTGCCCCGGAACATTTGACTGCGCCGGCACTTGCGTGACGACAGAGTTCTGTTGGATGACGAATGAGAATGTGCCGCTATTCGTGCCTGCGTCGACAAGGCTTTGTACCTGCCAACCAACAACGCACGAGCCTCGTGGCAACGGGGTTGTTGAGAGGTCGACAACAAGACTGAGAAGGTCTTCGGTCGGTCGTGCGCCAGGCTGCACGACCGCATTGCCATTACACGTGATCACGACCGACGACGCCGACCCAATGGTCTGGTTGAACGTGATCGTTACAGCGGGTGGCGACGACAGCAAGGTCTGCCCATCTGCTGGCGTCGACGACACCACTGCGACCGGCGCAGCCGCAACCGGTGCTGCGTCGACCAGCGGCCAAAGTACGACGGCAGCCAGGGCGACAACAAGACCGCCGCGGCGCAAGGAACAGGTACCAAAGTTCATGAGATGCACCAACCGTAGCGAGCATCACAGCTCATCGTGCGTACCCTGAGTCAGGGGCACATGAACTAGCCCTGCTCGTAGACCACCGCGTCGAGAATCGATGCTCCGTCGATACCCGTCTTCGTCACGATCGAGACGCCGATCGTGCCAGCACTGAGCGCAACGGCATCGGCGCCAGGGAATGCCAGGACCTTTTGCCGAGCGGGAAGCCCGCGTGGGGTGGTGATGTCAACGCCGTCGCTCACGCCTTCGTAGGCGAGATAGGCCGCGGTTTGCTCGGGTGTCCAGGAACCGTTCATCTCGATCACGTAGACCTCGGCGAGTGTGCCGTCCACAGTCAACTTCAGCCTGCCGTAGCCGTATGACTTGAGGGCAGGGCCGAGTACCGGATCGTTGAACAGATCCTTCGCGTCGAATGGATTTGTTGCTTCCCACGTATACCCGGCTGGTGCTCTGAGGACGCCATTGAGGCTGTTGGCGGTCGTGCCACCGGAAGCGTTCGAGGTGTTGAGTGGCGCCGTTTGGATAGGGGTCGTCAGGATGGGGAGCGGAGTGTTCGCGGTCGATGTGTCCGCAGTCGTGCCCGCCGTGGTGTCACTGGTACTGCCGTCGCCGCCGACGCCGACACACTTGTCAGCTCCGAGCGAGTCAGCGAGTTTGTCAGAGTCCTTGGTGAGCGTGTCGAGCTTGTCGCTGATCGTCTTTGACGCCGCCTCGTCCTTGGCCTTGATGGCCTTTTGCAGCTTGACCGCCTGCGTGATCTGATCGTCGAGTTTGGCTGTGAAATCATCGAAGTCAGCCTTGAGCGTCTTCGGCGGTGCCAACTTGCTCAACTCGTCGAAGCTGGAGTTCATAATGTCAACGGCCTTGGAGACGTAGGCCGGATCAGCACTGTCGATTTTGGCGATCGCCCTATCGGCGTTGCGACAAACCGCGTTCATCTCTGCAAGGAAGTTGTCCTCGCTGAGCACCTTTGCTCCGCTGCTGCAGGCAGTACCGCCAAGAGCAAGCGCAGCCAACGCACCAAAGGCCCAACGATTGAGACGGTTCCGCTCCATGGCGTTCTCCTCACCAGCGCGGGTACGCCCTTCGCGCGCCCGTAACCATCAGCATACGAACTGGCCCGCACGCGCGCCGATTCTTGTCTCTGTAGGCTCATCCCCAATGGCCACACAGTCGCTCTACCGCCGCTACCGCCCGCGCCGCTTCAGCGAACTTCGGGGGCAAGAACACGTCGTTCGGGCCCTTCGAAATGCCGTCATCAACAATCGCGAGGGCCAGGGTTATCTGTTCAGCGGACCACGCGGTACCGGTAAAACATCCTCGGCGCGGATCCTTGCCAAGGTGCTCAACTGTACGAACGCAGTCGACGGAGAACCGTGCTGTGAATGTCAGTCGTGTCTCGCTGTCGAGGCAGGCACCAGCTACGACGTGCACGAGCTAGACGCTGCCAGCAACAATGGCGTCGACGCAATGCGCGACCTGATCGAGAAGGCATCTCTCGGTACGCCCGGCCGCCACAAGGTGTACATCCTCGACGAAGTACACATGCTCTCGAAGGGCGCCGAAGCTGCGCTGTTGAAGACGCTCGAAGAGCCGCCACCACACGTTGTGTTCGTGCTCGCAACCACCGACCCCCAAAAGGTCAGCGCCACGATCCGGTCGCGTGTGCAGCACCTTGAGTTCCATCTCTTACCGATGGATGAACTCGAGCAGCACGTGCGCTGGGTCGCCGCAGATGCCGGACTCACCATCTCCGAAGATGCGTTTCAGGCGGTGCTCGCCCAAGGCGGCGGCTCAGCTCGCGACACGTTGAGCGCACTCGAGCTCGTTGCAGCCTCCGGCGGAGACGCGCCCGACACGATGTCGTATGACGAGTTCATCGAGGCCTTCATCGCGCACGATCCGGGCCAGGCTTTGGCTGCTCTCGCGTACGCCGTCCAGCAAGGGCGCGACCCGCGTGTGCTCGCGCAAGACATCGTGCGCTATCTCCGCGACTGTTTCCTCTCGCTGATGGCACCCGAGCTGGTGCAGTTGCCGGACCAACGCGCCGGCGAGGTTGCCGATCAGGCGTTACGAATGGGCGCAGCGGCCATCGTGCGTTCGATGGAAAAACTCGGCGAGATCCTCGTAGAGATGCGGCACGCACCCGACCCGCGTTTGCTGCTCGACGTCGCACTTGTGCAGCTCACCCACGAGGCGGTCGGCAGCGATATGGGTGCACTGTCGTCACGGCTCGAACGGCTCGAGAACATCATCGGAAAGGCCGGGGGCGACCCATCGACACCGACGATTCGCCCGGCTCCTGTCGATCCAACCACGGGCCGGGCAACACTAGGAGGCCGGGCTCGTACCGACGACACCGGATCCGTCTCACGACCAGCCACGACGCCACCGCCAGCAGCAGCCGCCGCAGCCGCTAGTCAGATCGGGGCGGC
>JAYTWP010000129.1:0-2550 GCA_043743395.1 Actinomycetota bacterium
TGGCGACACGGTCGGTTCGGCGATCGCGGCTTACCGGAAGACCTGGCGGGTTGTTGACAACGTCGTTGAGGTGTCACCGAGTCTGGACGCGCCCTGTCATGACGTGAGGGGTGACGCTCCGGTGAACCTGCGGTGGGTGCTGATGCATCTCCTGGAAGAGACGGCTCGGCACGCAGGACACGACGACATCCTTCGTGAACTCATCGATGGCACCACCGGCCGCTAACAGTAATGATGCCGAGGTTCTTCGCAGACGGCAGGCGTGACCGCCCAGAACTGCCGACAGGCGTGGACCGCGGCCATGTCGGGGCGCCATCGAAGTCGAGGCGTCGAAGCGGCCATCCCTACGATGAAGGCATGACCGACGATCCAGAACTGGCGGCAACACGCGCGTCATACGACGCGACCGCTGGTCTCTACGCCCGGTCTATCGGCACCGAAATCAGCGATTCGATCGAGGCTGCGCTTGACCGTTCGATCCTCAAGGATGTCGCATCGCTGCTCTCTTACGGGGGCTGCGTCGCCGACCTGGGATGCGGGCCAGGTCGAGTCGCTGCACTTCTCGCTGCACACGGCGTTGAGGTTGTCGGCATCGACCTGTCACTCGGGATGCTGGAGATTGGCCGCCAAGCCCACCCCGATGTGCCATTCGCCGTCGGAAACCTTGCGGCGTTACCCCTGGCCGACCGCTCACTCGACGGCGCGGTGTGCTGGTACTCCATCATTCACACCGAGCCGGATCGCCTCGACGCGGTGTTTGATGAGATCGCGCGCGTGCTCGTCCCAGACGGTCACGTGCTGCTCGCGTTCCAGGCAGGGACCGGCGAACGGGTGCACCGCACCGGCATCCAGGGCACACCGGTCGCGCTGACCAACTACCGACACGATCCGGACGATGTCGCTCGGCGGCTCACAAGCGCCGGGTTCGACGTGCGGTCCTGCGTCGTACGAGAGCCCGAATTCGTACACGAGTCGACACCGCAGGCGTTCGTGGTCGCCCGACTCCCGGCAACGGACTGATGAGGCTTCGAACAGGGCAACACGGGGCAACACGGGGCAACACTCCTAGCTGAGCACGTGCTTGGCGATCACCATGCGCTGGATCTGGTTGGTGCCCTCGTAGATCTGGGTGCTCTGCAACGGTCGTCCGCCTGGTGCCGGGTCGTGCTGCACAGTGCCGCTGAGCTGCGATGACAGCTCGCCGAGTGTTGGGCCTTGTTGGCGTGTGTCGTCCAGTACTAGGGATGAAACTAGGGGCGACGGCCTCCGTCGAGGCTGTTGCGGGCTCAGCCGGCCGGGCCGGGTGGCCGAGTCGCCGCGATTATGTGCGGCCGCCAGCAGTTGCATATTGCGCACAGAGCATTCTGCTTTGGTGAACGTGTTAGCGTCGCCGTGGTCTGAGAGGCACTCCGCGATGACGCAGCATTTCGACAGCATCGTGATTGGGGCAGGTCAGGCCGGTCTGGTGATGAGCCACCTTCTGGGGCGGGCCGGTCGCGACCATGTCGTGTTGGAACGCTACAAGATTGGCGACCGGTGGCAGAGCGAACGTTGGGATGGTTTGCGCTTTCAGTATCCCAATTGGTCGCTGCGACTTCCGGGCAAGGACTACAGCGGACGGGATCCGGACGGCTATGCCCCGCACCACGAAATCCACCGCTTTCTGACCGACTATGCCTCCCAGATTGGCGCACCGGTCCGCGAGGGGATTGCCGTCAGCCGCCTTGGTGTTGACCTCGAAGGCGGTGGGTACAGCGTGCAGACCTCGGCCGGGTCGATGACGGCGCGCAATGTGGTCATAGCAACGGGGCCATTTCAGCGGTCGAACATCCCAGAAGTGGCGGCACAGTTCCCGCCTTCCATTCAGCAGACGAATGCTTCGTCGTATCGCAACCCAGACGCGTTGCCGCCGGGGGCGGTGCTTGTAGTCGGTAGCGGTGCTTCGGGGTGTCAGATCGCGGACGAGTTGAACAAGTCGGGGCGCCGCGTGTTTCTCTCGGTCAGCCGCCATCGCCGGGTGCCGCGCCGCTACCGGGGCCGCGACATGATCTGGTGGTTTGAGAAGCTTGGCCGCTATGACGTTGAGATCGACAGTTTCCCGGGGCGCAACTATCCGCCATCGACCGTCATCACTGGGGTTGACGGCGGCTACGACGTCAATCTACGCCAGTCGGCCCGCAACGGGGTGCAATTGCTGGGCCGCCTCACCGGAATGCGCGACGGGGTAGCACTGTTTGGCGACGATCTGAACGCGGTTCTGGACGAGAGTGATCGGGCCTTTGCCGATTTCGGAATTGCCGCCGACACGCTTGCTCTGCGGCCCGACATCGCGGTCCAGGTGCAGCCCGCCGCGCCCGACGACGCCGTCGATCCGCACGAGCGGGTGGCGATGCTTGCCGAGCTGGATCTGGAGGAGGCCGGAATCGGCAGCGTGATCTGGGCCACCGGATATCGCTTTGACTATGACTGGGTCGATTTGCCGATTCGCGATGGGGCTGGTGCTCCGGTTCAGACTCGGGGCGTTACGGCCTGCCCGGGGATCTATTTTCT
>JAYTWP010000130.1:0-4963 GCA_043743395.1 Actinomycetota bacterium
CACGTCGACGTGTATCCACTCGCCGGAGCACTGTCATTTGCCGAGCAGGATCGAGCACTTGCCCCGTCACCACACGGCCGTCGGCGAGTCGTACTCAGCACCGACATTGCCGAGACCTCACTCACCGTGGATGGTGTGCGCATCGTGGTCGACGCAGGCCAAGCACGCGTGCCGCGCTACGACATTCGCACCGGCATGACTCGTCTCACGACCGTTGCGACGAGCCGGGCTTCGGCAGACCAACGCGCTGGCCGAGCCGGGCGCACCGAACCGGGGGTTGCGTACCGGGCGTGGAGCAAGCTGGAACAGTCCACACGACGCGCCCACCTCGATGCCGAAATCACTCAGGTTGACCTTGCCGGGCTTGCGCTCGAACTCGCCGCCTGGGGCACCCCTGTCGATCAGTTGAGCTTCCCCGATCCGCCGCCGGCGCGCACCCTCGCCCAAGGCGCCGAGCTGCTCGAGCTCCTCGGCGCCTTCGATGCAGACCAGCACATCACCCAGGTCGGCCGAGCAATGCTGACCGTGCCGGCGCATCCACGTCTGGCGCGCATGGTCGTCGACGCCGTCAACACCGGAGCCGTCGGCGACCAAACACTTGCCTGCCTCATTGCGGCTTTGTTGGACGACCGCGACATCTTCCGTGGACGTGGCGACGAATTGCCATCTGACATGTCGCTGCGCATCCGCGTCGCTTTGGGTCGTGAACGCCACGAACGCGCCGACCGAGGCGCCATCGACCGACTACTTCGACGCGCACATGACATCGCTCAACGCACTGGCATCACGTTCGATCTCGATGGCGTCAATCCGGACCGCGCTGGTGCGGTGCTGCTGCTCGCTTACCCCGATCGACTCGCTGTACGGCGATCACAGCCGGGACAATTCCAGCTCCGCACCGGAGCCGGGGCATGGGTTGCGAAAGACGACCCGCTCGCGCGCGAGGCGTTCGTCGTTGCAGCCGACGTGGATGGTGATCGCAAGAACACGCGCATCCGGCTGGCAGCAGGCATCGACGCCGACGAAGTCGCAGCAACCCTCGGGCAAGCTGTCGAGACCCGACACGTACTTGCGTGGGACCGCGATCGCAACGACATCGTCGAACGCCTTGAACGGCGGCTTGGAAACATGAAGCTCGATGAACGGGTACGCCGGCCCGGCCCATCAGATGCAACAACGGCCGCGTTGATCGAACGAGTTCGGGTCACACGGCTCGCACCACTCACCTGGTCGCCAACAGCGACCCAGCTTCGCCAGCGAGTCGAGTTCATCCGACGCGCGCAACGACAGACCAACCCGGAGGGTGGGACCTGGCCCGACTGGTCCGACTCCGGACTTGTGCGCGCACTCGACGAATGGCTTGCGCCATACCTCATTGGCATGACGAGCATGACCGAGGTCGCATCGCTCAACCTTGCAACGGTCTTGCTGGCCGGCTTGCAGTGGCCATTCGGCGCGCAACTCGACGAGCTCGCCCCGACCCACGTCGAACTCGCATCGGGCCGTTCGCTGCTCCTCGACTACAGCAGCGACGAACCTTCGGCGCAGGTGCGCGTCCAGGACCTCTTCGGTACGAGCGTTCACCCGTGCGCCGCGGGCGTCCCCGTGGTCCTGCATCTGCTGTCACCCGCCGATCGGGCGATGCAGATCACCGCCGACCTTCCCGGATTCTGGGCAGGGTCGTGGGCTGAGGTGCGCAAAGAAATGGCCGGACGGTACCCGAAGCATCAGTGGCCAACTGATCCGGCGAGTGCCCAACCAAAGCGGATGAAAGATCGCTGACGCCCCCAACGCTGAGCGAGTTTCGTGCTGGTTCGAAGCGCCGATACGGTTGAGGCATGCCGGAGTTCGAGTTCACAGAATTGCTTCCCTTGGGCGCAGACGACACCACGTACCGCCTCGTCAGCACGGAAGGTGTGTCCACGTTCGACACGCCACAGGGCACGTTCCTGAGCGTGTCTCGCGCAGCGATCACCATGCTCACCGAGCAAGCGATGAAAGACATCGCCCATCTCTTGCGTCCGGCACATCTCAAGCAATTGGCGGGCATCCTCGACGATCCCGAGGCCAGCGCCAACGACCGCTTCGTGGCACTCGACCTCCTCAAGAATGCAAACATCGCTGCCGGCGGCGTGTTGCCGATGTGCCAGGACACCGGGACCGCGATCATCAAGGCGAAGAAGGGCCAATACGTCTTCACGGGCGGCGGAGACGAAGAAGCGATCGCACGCGGGGTGTACAACACCTACCTCACCAGCAACCTGCGTTACAGCCAAATGGCTCCGCTGAACATGTACGACGAAGTCAATACCGGCAACAACCTGCCCGCCGAGATCAAGATCAGCGCGGTCGATGGCGACTCGTACAAGTTCTTGTTCATCGCGAAAGGCGGCGGCAGCGCGAACAAGAGCTACCTGTTCCAAGAGACCAAGGCACTCCTCAACGAAAAGACGTTGCTGCCATGGTTGTTCGAAAAGATGAAGACACTCGGCACAGCAGCGTGCCCCCCGTATCACCTGGCGGTCGTTGTCGGTGGCACCTCTGCGGAGTTGGCGGTCGAGACAGCCAAGCTCGCCAGCACCAAGTACCTCGACACCCTGCCCACCAGCGGCGGTCGAGACGGTCATGCATTTCGTGACATCGACCTCGAAGCCAAGGTCCTCACATTGGCGCAGCAGACCGGCATCGGCGCGCAGTTCGGCGGCAAGTACTTCTGTCACGACGTGCGCGTCGTTCGCCTGCCACGCCATGGGGCGAGCTGCCCAGTCGCGATGGCCGTCAGTTGCTCGGCAGATCGTCAGGCGCTCGGCAAGATCACCAAGGATGGCATCTTCCTCGAACAACTCGAGATCGATCCAGCGCAATACCTGCCCGAGGTCACGCACGACGATTTCGACGGCAATGTCGTGCAGATCGACCTCAATCGACCGATGGACGACATTCGTGCCGAGCTGTCCAAGTATCCGGTGAAGACCCGGGTCATGCTCACCGGACCGATGGTGGTCGCGCGTGACATCGCACACGCGACCCTCAAAGAGCTGCTCGATGCGGGCGAGCCGATGCCTCAATACATGAAGGACTACTGCGTGTACTACGCCGGCCCGGCCAAGACGCCCGCCGGCTACGCGTCAGGATCATTCGGACCGACCACCGCAGGGCGCATGGACAGCTATGTCGATGAGTTCCAAGCCGCCGGAGGCAGCATGGTGATGCTCGCCAAAGGAAACCGCAGTCGCCAGGTAACAGATGCGTGCAAGGCACACGGTGGCTTCTACCTCGGCTCGATCGGCGGGCCAGCGGCCCGACTCGCGCAAGACTGCATCACCAAGGTCGAGGTGCTCGAATACGCAGAATTGGGCATGGAGGCGATCTGGAAGATCGAGGTTCACGACTTCCCAGCGTTCATCGTGGTCGACGACAAGGGCAACGACTTCTTCGATCTCGTCAATCGACCGATGCCCGGTACACCTGTGCAGCTGCACTAGCACTCACACTCACACTCGGGCGAACACCCCACCGACCCGAAGATTCAGGTCGAGGGTTGGCCCATCTCGCCAGCCAACTCACCGAGGCGGAGCTCGCCTGCGGGTGTCTGCCCACCCTTGGCCATGAAACGTTCCATCGCCTCACGAGCACCGGGGCCGCCCAGGCTCGCCTGAAAGGCTGCACCCTCGGCAAGGAGATCGGCGACGACTTCTTTCTCGGCGCGTAACACGGCAGCCTTCGCGGCGATCACCGCGTGCGCCGGAAATGAGGCGATCCGCACGGCAAGACGATTGACATGCGGCCACAACTCAGTTGCCGACATCGAGCGATTGACCCAACCCCATGATTCGGCCAGATCGCCAGACACATCGTCGCACCCAAGCACGACCTCAAGCGACCGCGAACGTCCGATGAGTCGTGAGAGACGTACGGTGCCGGAACCACCCGGGATGATCCCGAGCGCGACTTCTGGCTGGTTGAACACCGCTTTGTCACGGAGCGCGAAACGCATGTCGCAGCTCAGTGCCAGCTCGCTCCCACCGCCACCGACGCGACCCTCGATCACTGCGATCGTCGCCTTCGGCATCGTACGAAAGGCTTCGCACATCTCATGGAACGGGTTCAGATCGGTGGGGGAAACCTGCTCGCCGGTGGGGAACTGCAAGATCAGTCCGACATCGAAGTGGGCGATGAAGAAGTCGTCGTTGGCGGAGCTGAGGATGACCACGCGCACATCGTCGTCAGCCGCGAGCTCACCGGCGAGCCGCGCCATTTCCATGAACATTTGGCCGTCGAGCAGGTTGATCTCGCCGTTGTTGATAATGACCCGCGCGATGCCTGCATCTACTGACACGCCAACCGTTTTGTAGCCGGTGTAGCTCACAGCAACGTTGCCAGCAGTGCCCGGGTACGTGCCACTTCATCGGGGTTACCACCGAACTCGGCAGCGGCGAAGTCGGTCACGCCGATATCGCCAAGGGCGCGGATGCGGTCGCCGACCTCGGCCTCGGTGCCAACGATTGCAATTCCTTCGGGACCTTGGACGCCTTCGCGATCGAGCATCGCCCGATAGCTCGGCAAGAAGCCATACATCTGAAAGATCGCTGCTGCCCTCGTCGTTGCACCGGCGATGTCGTCGGTGACGCACACGGGTAGCGCGGTGATCACGCGGACATCGGGGCGGCCAGCAGCATCTGCCGCCGCGCGCAATGTCGGCACTGTGTGATCGCGCAGCGTTACCGGGCCGGTGCACCATGTGTATGTGCCATCGGCGAGGGCCGCTGTCACTCGCAGCATCTGCTCGCCGAGAGCGGCGACCACGACACTGGGGCGGGTTGCGCCGGGGACCGACACCGTTCCACTCACCTTGAACGTCTCGCCTTGGAAAGCAACCGGCTGACCTTCGAGCAATGGCATCATCACGCTGAGGTATTCGCGGAGGTGTCGCACTGGTTTGTCGAAGGACATACCCCACAGG
>JAYTWP010000131.1:0-3267 GCA_043743395.1 Actinomycetota bacterium
GCCGACACACGCTCGGCACCGTCGTGATTGCCTGCGATCGCAACGACGGTCACGCCCATGGACCGCAGCCGCACGAGCAGGTCGCGCATCAGCACAACCGCCTCAGCGGGTGGGATTGCACGGTCGTAGAGGTCGCCTGCGATCACCACGAGATCGATCTTCTCGTCCCGAACGACATCGAGCATCCACATCACGAATGCTTCTTGGTCAGACGCGAGCGACACCGGCCCGAAACTCCGACCGAGGTGCCAGTCACTGGTATGCAAAATCCGCATGGAGCCATTGATCGTAGTGATCGCGGCACCCGGCTACGCTCGCGTCGAAATGACCCAACCATCCAGTAGTCAGCTCACGAGGGTTCGTCGCTGGGTGCCAGGTGTCGCGCTGCTCGGCAACTACTCGCCGTCGTGGCTCGGACCCGATGTCTTCGCCGGACTCGTGCTCACCACACTGCTGGTGCCACAGGGCATGGCCTACGCGGGGCTCGCCGGACTGCCGCCCGTTGTCGGCCTGTACACCACCGTGGCGGGACTCGTCGCATATGCGCTGCTCGGCCCGTCACGCATTCTCATCCTCGGTCCCGACTCCACGCTCGGGCCAATGATCTTCGCGATCATCGCCCCGATGCTGGGCAGGAACCCTGAGCCCGCCCGTGCGATCGCTCTCGCCAGCGCACTTGCCGTGTTGATCGGTCTGATCTGCATGGCGGCAGGCTTGGCGAAACTCGGAACGGTCGCGGAGCTGTTGTCCAAGCCCGTTCGAATTGGATACCTCAATGGCGTTGCGATCATCATTCTCGTTGGACAGTTACCAAAGTTATGTGGGTTCACGACGGGTGGCGGGTCGGTGCCGCGAGAACTCTGGTTGTTCGTGCGAAGTCTCGCCCGCGGCGACGCTCAACTGGAGTCGACAATCATCGGTGTCGTATCGCTGGCGCTGATTGTCTTGATGCGGGTCTGGTTCCCCCGACTTCCGGGTGTTGCCTTTGCCGTGCTCGGCTCCATCATCGCCGTCAGCGCGTTCTCGCTCACCAACCATGGCGTCACCGTGATCGGTGTCGTACCCAGCGGATTTCCCCCGCTGTCGCTGCCAGACATCAGCAGGCATGACCTGACGCAACTGCTTGTGGCCGCGGCCGGACTCGCGTTCGTCACGCTCGCCGACACAGCCCCCATCTCGCGCTCTCTTGCGATCAAGCGCGGCGAGCACGTAGACCCCAATCACGAAATGATCGCTGTCGGGGCGGCAAACGTTGCAGCAGGTCTGTTCCAAGGCTTTCCGATCAGCGGATCCGTCAGCCGCAGCGCAGTAGCCGAAGCAAACGGAGCGCGAAGCCAGATCACGGGTATCACAGGTGCCGTGGCGATCGTGGTCATCCTCGTCACCGCACACGGCTTGCTGCGCAACCTCCCTGCAGCCACGCTGGGCGCAATTCTCATTTCGGCAGCGTTCGTCCTCGCCGACGTGGCGTCGTTGTACTGGCTCTGGAACGTGCGACGATCGGAACTCCTCCTCTCGATCATCGCCACCGCGGGCGTCGCGTGGTTGGGGCCGCTGAAGGGCATTGCGGTTGCGATCGGGCTTGCGCTCATCGACTTCGTACGTCGGGCGTGGCGTCCGAACAGCGCCGTGCTCGGTCGTGTCAACGGCCGCAAGGGCTACCACGACGTGTCACGGCACCCAACCGCAATTCAAGCGCCGGGACTGTTGCTGTTCCGCTTCGATGCACCACTCTTCTTCGCCAACGCAGATCACTTCGCTGATGAAGTACGTGCTGCCATCGCGGCCAGAGCTGAGCCCATCCAGTGGGTGGTGATTGCGGCCGAGCCCATCACCGACATCGATACCACTGCCGCTGAGATGCTGAACTCACTGATCGATGAGCTCGACGCGCGTTCGATCACGTTCGTCATCGCCGAACTGAAGGGGCGGGTCAAGGATCGATTGCAAAGTTACGGTTTGTTCGACCGAATCGGTGCCGACCTGTTCTTCTCCACGATTGGCAGCGCGATGAAGACGTACTACCTACTGATCGGCGTCGCTAACCCCGCTGACGCTGATTAGTGGTTGGGTGGTAACCCTCGGCCAACTCGGCAAAGATAACTGTATGGAAAGCGGCTCCCCGCGTACCTACCTCGAGCACGAGGCCAAGCTGATCGCAGCGCCGTCATTCCGCATGCCACCTCTCAATCGAGTAGCCCCCGGCCTGATCACCGCCGAGCCACGACACCAGATACTCACTGCAACGTACTTCGATACGAACGATCTTGCATTGGCACGTTCTGGAATCACGTTGCGACACCGCAGCGGAGATCGCGACAAGCCATGGACACTGAAATTCCCCATCGACCAAACCACGTCTGCGTTGGTCCGTAGCGAGATCGCATTCGACGAAGCACCCACACACGTGCCAGTGGCTGCGGCCGATCTCGTCCGCGCGTACACGCGGTCCCGGTCGCTCGAGCGCATCGCCCGCCTGAGCACCCGGCGAAGCATTATCGAACTGCGTAACGCGAAGGGCGAACTCGTCGCAGAAGTCGTCGACGACAAGGTCGCAGTCTTCGAAGGCGAGGCATGCACCATCAACTTTCGCGAGATCGAGGTCGAGCTCCATACGTCGGGGCCGCACGCCAACAAGGTGTTGCAGTCCGTTGTCAAGCGGCTCATCGCGGCGGGCGCCGTGGCCGAATCACCGCTGCCGAAGCTCGTGCGCGCGCTCGGGGATCGAGCTGTTGCGCCGCCCGACGTGGACTGCGAAACGATGAAAGCCCGCAACTGGAAACGGGCCGACCTGAGGCGCCTGATTCGACATTGCCTCTGCACGAGCGTGGCGGAGATGATCCGCCACGATGCCGGCGTGCGGCTCGACGATGACGCTGAGCACCTTCACGCGTACCGGGTTGCGACGCGTCAACTGAGATCGAATCTGCGTACCTTCGCACCATTGCTCGACCCGGCATGGACCACCGCACTTCGCGCGGAGTTGGCATGGATCGGCACCAGCCTTGGCGCCGTCCGAGAGTGCGATGTACTTGCCACACACCTGCAATCTCAACAGCCGAGCCTTTCCAAAGACCGCCTGCTTGCACTCGACTTCGTGCTCGAGCACCTCGCCGCCGAACGGACCGAGGCTCGGCGATCTCTCTTGGCCGACATGCGCTCACCTCGCTATGACCAACTCATCACGCAGGTCTCGAACGGCGCTCGACACCCGGCATTTGATCCCAGCTCGAACAAGCGACTACACACGTCAGCAACGCAGATGGG
>JAYTWP010000132.1:0-4958 GCA_043743395.1 Actinomycetota bacterium
AAACCGGAGAACCGTTCGAGGTCAAGGCGAAGTACGTGATCGTCGCCGACGGCGCCAACAGCCGATTCGGGCGGTCGCTGGGAACCTTCCGTACTCGCGATTGGCCGTACGGCACCGCTATCCGCGCGTACTGGGAATCGCCCCGACACGACGAACCGTTTCTTGAATCAGCGCTCGACATTCAGGACCGCAATGGCAACACTGTGCCGGGCTATGGATGGATCTTTCCCGTCGGTGATGGCACGGTCAACATCGGGGTGGGACTGCTGAGTACCTTCCGCGACTTCAAGAGCGTGAACACCTCGCACCTCCTCGACTCGTATGCGCAATCCATCGCCGAGAAATGGCAAATCACGCCAGACCAACCAACGTGTGCGGCGACCTCTGGCCGTATTCCGATGGGTGGGTCGGTCAGCCCAAAGGCCGGGCCGACGTATCTCGTCGTCGGTGACGCGGCCGGAAGCGTGAATCCGTTCAACGGCGATGGCATCGATTACGCGTATGAGACAGGACGTATCGCCGCAGAAGTTCTGCACGAGGCGATCAGCACGAACGATGCGTCGGTGTTGCAGCGTTACCCGAGACTGCTCGACGAAAGCTACGGCCAGTATTTCAAGGTGGCGCGGCTCTTTGCCCACGTGGTCGGAAGGCCCGCACTGATGCGCGAACTCACCCGCGCCGGCATGCATAGCCGACCGCTGATGGAATGGACGCTGCGCATCATGTCGAATCTGATGCGTCCCGACGAAACCGGCCCGGCCGAACTTGCCTATCAGGCGGCGGCAGCCATTGCGCGACTCGCGCCTAACGCCTGAGCCGACGAGAGCCGAGCGCCGGTTCTACGAGGCCAGTCTTACAGGGGGGCCTACACGATGGAATTGAGAAGCTCGTGCGGAGCCGCACGGAGCGCCGCCGTGGCGGCGGTGTTGGGCAGTGCGTCGCACGCCGCAGTTGCCGCTGACACATATGACCGCGCCGCTTCGATCGCCTGGCCAATGCCGGGACCGGCCCGCACGATGGACAGCGCCTTGTCGCAAACAACACCATCGATGGGGCGGCCCAAGAGATCGCGCAACTCGTCTGCAGCCACATTCGACATGGCGAGCGTCCTGAGGACGGGCAGCGTGTACACACCCTCGACCATGTCGTGCCCGGCAGGCTTGCCGAGTTGCTCTTCTGTTGCGACGATGTCGAGGATGTCATCGACAATCTGAAACACCATGCCGTATGCCAGACCGAACTTGGTGAGTGCGTCGATCACGTCACGGTCGAGGCCAGCCACGATGCCGCCGATGCGTGTTGCGGTGCTGAACAACGAAGCGCTCTTGCCTTCGATGGAGGAGAAATACGAGGCTTCGGGACGGCTGACGTCGTACGTGTGACGGAGTTGTTCGATCTCGCCCTCGCACAGACGTGCGATGGTGTTACCCAGCAGACCGGCAACTTCGGCACCAAGCGACGCTGCTATCTCTGATGCGCGGGCGAGAAGAAAATCGCCAGCCAAGATCGCCTGAAGGTTGCCCCACTTTGCGTTGACTGTCTCGACACCGCGCCGTGTTGATGATTCGTCAATGACATCGTCGTGGTACAACGAGCCGGTCTGGACGAGCTCGCACGCGATGCCGCCCTGCACTGCTTCATCAAGCGAAGGGCCGCCGGCGACCTGGCACGAGACCAGCGTCAAGACCGGGCGAACCCGTTTGCCACCTGCGACGATGAGGTGTCGGGCGAGCTCGTTGAGATAGGCATCCTTGGTCTGAACGGACGCAAGAAGCGCGTCCTCGATCCGCTGCCGATCGTCGGTCATGCCGGGGAGCGAAAACAAAGGCGTGCTGGCCACACGGCAAGGCTAGGCCACCTTGACGAAAAGAGGCGACAACTGTTCGTTGCGAGGGCCACCAAATGAGGCCGGCCGACACAGATAGTGCAGCCCCAGCACCACACTGAGCCACCCCACCGATACACTTGCAACACGTATCCACCGTCTCTGAAAGGGCGGGCATGTTCGAACGCTTTACTGATAGGGCTCGTCGAGTCGTCGTGCTGGCGCAAGAAGAAGCGCGGCTGCTCAACCACAGCTACATCGGCACCGAGCACATCCTGCTCGGGCTCATCCACGAAGGCGAAGGCGTCGCCGCCAAAGCCATGGAATCACTCGGCATCTCTCTTGAAGCCGTTCGTAGCCAGGTCGAGGAAATCATCGGCCAGGGCGGCTCATCGCCGTCGGGACACATCCCGTTTACGCCGCGGGCCAAGAAGGTGCTCGAGCTCTCGCTTCGCGAGGCCCTGCAACTCGGCCACAACTACATCGGCACAGAGCACATCTTGCTCGGCCTCATTCGCGAGGGCGAAGGCGTCGCTGCACAAGTACTCGTCAAGCTCGGCGCCGACCTCAGCCGAGTCCGCCAACAGGTCATCCAGCTCCTGTCGGGTTATCAGGGCGGGCAGGGCAAGCCCGGCGAAGTTCAGCCAACAGCGTCTGGCACCGGCGCAGCCGGCAAGGACGAAGCAGGCGACAAGGGCAGCAGCCAGATCCTCGACCAGTTCGGCCGCAACCTCACCCAGTTGGCACGCGAAAAGAAGCTCGACCCGGTTATCGGTCGCACACGCGAGCTCGAGCGGGTGATGCAGATTCTGAGTCGGCGCACCAAGAACAACCCCGTGCTCATCGGCGAGCCCGGCGTCGGGAAGACCGCCATCGTCGAAGGTCTCGCTCAAAAGATCGTCTCGAACGACATCCCCGATACGTTGCGCAACAAGCAGCTCTACACACTCGATCTGGGTGCACTTGTCGCGGGCAGCCGCTATCGCGGCGACTTCGAAGAGCGCCTCAAGAAGGTGCTCAAGGAAATCAAGACGCGCGGTGACATCGTGTTGTTCATCGACGAGATCCACACCTTGGTCGGCGCGGGCGCCGCCGAAGGTGCCATCGATGCAGCTTCCATCCTGAAGCCGATGCTCGCTCGTGGCGAGCTGCAAACCATCGGAGCCACCACAACCGACGAGTATCGCAAGCATCTCGAAAAAGATGCAGCACTCGAGCGTCGCTTCCAGCCCGTCAAGGTGGAAGAGCCCACAGTTGCGCACACCATCGAGATCCTCAAAGGCATCCGCGACAAGTACGAAGCTCACCACCGCGTCACGATCACCGACCAAGCTCTGGTTGCAGCGGCGAACTTGGCCGATCGCTACATCAGCGACCGCCACCTCCCTGACAAGGCAATCGACCTCATCGACGAAGCCGGCAGCCGCTTGCGTATCAAGCGCATGGGCACCCCACCCGACCTCAAAGAGCTCGAGACTCGCCTCGCCGAGGTGCAAGAAGGCAAGAAGAAAGCAGTCGAGGAACAGCGTTTCGAAGAGGCCGGACGGCTGCGCGATCAGGAAAAGACGCTGCTCGAAGAGAAGTCGACCAAAGAAGCCGAAGTCAAGGCCAGCGGCGTCGACCTGTTCGACGAGGTCGACGAAGAAGCTGTGGCAGAAGTGCTCAGCCTCTGGACCGGCATTCCGGTGTACAAACTCACCGAAGAAGAAACGCAAAAGCTGCTCAACATGGAAGCCGAGCTGCACAAGCGCATCATCGGCCAAGAGAACGCGATCAAGGCTGTCAGCCAGAGCATCCGCCGTACTCGTGCGGGCCTCAAAGACCCGAAGCGCCCCAGTGGCTCGTTCATCTTCCTCGGCCCAACCGGTGTCGGCAAGACCGAGCTCGCCAAGACCCTGACCGAGTTCTTGTTCGGCGACGACAGTGCCCTGATCTCGCTCGACATGAGCGAGTACATGGAGAAGCACACGGTGAGCCGCCTCGTCGGTGCACCCCCCGGATATGTCGGCTACGAAGAGGGTGGCCAGCTCACCGAGGCCGTGCGCCGCAAGCCGTTCAGCGTGGTGCTGTTCGACGAGATCGAAAAAGCCCACCCAGATGTTTTCAACATCTTGTTGCAGATCCTCGAAGAGGGCCGTCTCACCGACAGCCAGGGTCGTACGGTCGACTTCCGCAACACGGTGCTGATCATGACGAGCAACCTCGGCACGCAAGATCTGCGCAAGGCAAACGTTGGTTTCACAAAGAATGACGAAGCCGTCAGCTACGAGCGGATGAAGGACAAGGTCATGGAAGCACTCAAAGTGCACTTCCGTCCCGAGTTCCTCAACCGCATCGACGATGTCATCGTGTTCCACGAGCTTGCCCAGCAAGAAGTGGTGCAGATGGTCGATCTGATGACCAAGCGCTTGATCGGGCAGCTCGAATCGCGTGGCCTCGGTATCGAGCTCACCGACAGCGCAAAGGATCTCCTGTCCCGTAAGGGCTACGACCCGCAATTGGGCGCTCGGCCACTGCGTCGCGCGATTCAGCGTCTCGTCGAAGACCCGCTCTCGGAGAAGATCCTCAACAAGGACTTCCGCGCAGGCGAGATCATCGTTGTGGGAACCGAGGACGACCCAGATCGTCCTGGCGAACAGCGCATCAGCTTCAGCTCGGTCGAGGGCTTGCTCCCTCCGCCCACCATCGAGTTGGCCGGCGCCGGCGACGGCGGGCCTCCAGCCGGCGGGACCGAGTAGCACTACCCAATCGAGCGACCGCTGGCCGCTCCAACGCTCAGTAAAGCGTCGGCCACTGATCGCGCGCGATCGCGCAACTGATAAGTTCCTCACGTAACTTTGCGGTCATGGAAAACAACCGTCGTGCCCTCCGTGCATGTGCAGCTCTCTGCATCTCCGCGCTGCTCGGACTCGGTTTCGTTGGTGCATCGGCTGCTCTGGCGGGGACGTCGAGGGTCGTCAACGAGGCTGACAGCAACGCCGTCGTTGCACCGCCCACCTCCGCTGATTTCGCGGTGCCCACGCCGTCGGCAGCGCCGAATTCAGTCGATGTCGTGACGGTGCCAGCGGGCGAAACAGAGCACGAAGAGCCCGACAAAGACGACGACCGCGACTCAGCGATCATCATCCTGCTC
>JAYTWP010000133.1:0-2931 GCA_043743395.1 Actinomycetota bacterium
GTGGCACTGCAAGACAACTCCGCCGACTCCGAGGTCAGGCTGCTCCTGCCGGGTGACGCACCATTTCACGTTCTGGAGTTCGAGGGCTTGCCCACCGAATTCCTCGATTACTGGGAGCACGATGGTTTCGAGGCGATCTATGCACTCGCCGGCGACATCGAGATCGATGTGGCAGGCCAGATCTGCATGCTCCACCAGGGAGATTTCTACTCATATCCTGCCCGGCTGCCGCATCGTCATCGGTCATCGTTCGGGCCTGATGCGCGGGCGTTGATGATCGAAACCACGGTCGCCGGCGTACAGGACAATCGCCCCAGTAGCCATCACCCCGACCCCCGTCATCACACTTCCGTCATCCACCGCCACGGCGAACAAACCAATCAGTAGTCAATAGGTAAAGTCGGCGACCATGCCGCCGATACAAGTGCGTGGAAACTCGGCTACTACCTGGAATTGCGTTCGTCACCTTCACTCTCGTCGCGATGATTTCGTTCGTATTCACAGCGCATCCCTTCTGAGGGACGCGCCTCAGTCACACGAAGACCGCTGACTCCTGCAGGGAGATTCGAGTCCATTCATTCACCATCGCGCGAACTCCGGCGATGAGTAGGCGCAAGAAATGTGCGTCGCGCAACGCGTCGCCGCGATCGAGCCACACGCAGATGCTCTCGTAGAGATGACTGACCAGTGATTCGGCGGCCCACTTCAGCATTGCGGTGTCGGTGAAGGACTCGCTCAACAAGGTGACGGCATATTCGGTGGCGTCTGCTCTGAATTTCGCGGCGAGCCAACTGAACTCAGGTTCGTTCGAAGCGTGCCTCCACAAGAGGCGGAAGCCATCGGGCTGACGGCGCGCGACCCGCAAGAGTACGGCTGCAATTGGCTCCCGCATCTGGCCTGGATCGGGTGGAGACTCGGCACCGAATGAATCGGTGAGATCGTCGAGCACACTCGACAACACGGCGAGATACAACGCTTCCTTGGACTCGAAGATCCGGTAGAGAATCAGTCGTGTTACGCCAGCCGCACGCGCGACATCCTCCATTGAGGCACCGCCAAAACCTCCTGTCATAAACACGGCGGCGGCCGCGCGCACGATTTGTTCGCGGCGCTGCGCCCGCGGCAACCGGTTCGTTGTCGGGTTGGGTAGTTCGGGAACCGACAGTCGGCGCGCAGGCATTGACTTATGTATACACGGATGTTTACATACAGTCCATGAAGTTCGGCATCTTTTATGAACACCAAATCGGGCGACCCTGGGACGAGTCCACCGAACACCAACTCATTCAAGATGCGCTCACACAAGTGGAGTTCGCCGACAAGCTCGGCATCCAGTACGTGTGGGAAGTAGAGCATCACTTCCTCGAGGAATACAGCCACTTCTCCGCGCCCGAGGTGTTCCTCGCCGCATGTAGTCAGCGCACGAAGAACATGCGCCTCGGTCACGGGATCATCCTCACGACGCCGCAGTTCAATCATCCGGCGCGCACTGCCGAGCGCGTGGGAATGCTCGACCTCGTTTCCAACGGACGTGTCGAATTCGGAAGTGGCGAATTCAGCGAGCGCGACGAAGCAGCCGTGGCCGCAAAGGCACAACGGATGGAGCCGATCATCGCCGCCGCGATGGCTCGTAAGGCGGCGGCCCAGACACCAATGCAGGAATTGCAGGTGAGATGACGCTCGATCTATCTGGACAACATGCCCTCGTGACCGGCGGCGCCAGTGGCATCGGTGCCACCGTCGCGCGGCGGTTCGCTGCGCTCGGCGCCCACGTCATCGTGACTGACCTCAACGACAACGATGGCGCGGCGGTCGCCGCTGAAATTGGCGGCGAATACCATCACCTGGATGTATCCAGCGCGGCCGAATGGGAGGCGCTCGTTGCACCTCACGGCGCGCTCGACATCGCGTTCCTGAACGCCGGCGTGACAACGCGTCTCCCCGATCACCCACCCTCTGATCAACCGCTTGCCGAGGTCACCGACGCCGCGTATCGGCGGATCATGGGCGCCAACGTCGATGGTGTCGTCTTCGGTGCCCGCGCCGTGTTACCCAAGATGCTCGAACGAGGTAGCGGTCACATCGTGATGACTGCGTCCATGGCGGGCCTCGGAGCCGTGCCGTTCGACCCCATCTACGCACTCACCAAACACGCAGTTGTCGGTTTCGCCAAGTCTCTCGGCCTCGTCGCCGGTCAACATGGCGTCTGCACCAGCGCAATCTGCCCTGGCTTCGCCGACACCAACATCGTGTCCGCCGAAGCAAAGGAAATGCTCGGAGCCGCCGGCGTACCGGTGATCTCGCCCGAGCGCGTGGCCGACACGGTGATCCATGCAATCGAGGCGCACCAGTCTGGCTCGGTGTGGGCCGTGTGGGGCGACCTTCCGATTACCCAGTACCAACCCACGCCACCGTTTCATGGGCTGATCCCACCACGATGACCGAGTTGCAGTTCAGCCCACTCGTTCTAGTCGTTCGCGAGCAGGTGCATGAGACTGCTGGTGTCCCATCGTTTCCCGCCTCGGGCGACAACTTGTGCGTAGAACTGTTCGATCAAAGCCGCTATGGGCAGACGAGCTCCGTTGCGCTTGGCTTCATCGAGGCAGATGCCGAGGTCCTTGCGCATCCACTCGACAGCGAAGCCGAAATCGAACTCACCTTGCGACATAGTGATTGCACGGTTGTCCATCTGCCAACTCTGCGCCGCACCCTTGCCGATCGTTTCTACGACCTTGTCGACATCGAGACCCGCACGCTGCGCGAAGTTGATGCCTTCGGCGAGGCCTTGCACGAGACCGGCGATACAGATCTGGTTCACCATCTTGGTGAGTTGCCCGGCACCGGCATCGCCCATGTGTTCGCACGCTCGCGCATACGACATGATCATGGTCTTCGCCTTGTGAAAGATCATTAACTCGTCGCATCCACACA
>JAYTWP010000134.1:0-3328 GCA_043743395.1 Actinomycetota bacterium
GGTTACAAGGCGGCGGCGTTGGAGCTGGCGTCGAAGTTGACACCAGCGGTCTCGACCACCTCCGCGATACGTCCGGGCGCACCCTGCCACGTCCAGTACATATTCGTATGAGCGATCACCTTGTCGGCCGGCGGCAAGCCGTAGTCGGTGAAGTCCTCGGTCGAGTGCGCGTCGGAAACCAACGTCGCGTCATAGCCGCGGGTGAACGCGCCATGCAGCGTTGCGCGGATGCACGCGTCGGTCTGCGCGCCGGTCACTACGAGCCGTCCGACGCCGCGCTTGGCCAACTCTGATTCAAGCACGGTGTCCTCGAACGAATCGCCGTAGTGCTTGTGCACCAGCGGCTCGGACTGCTCACGATGCAGCTCCGGCACGTACTGCCAACCGTCACTGCCCTCGACGAGACCGTCGTCAGCGTGCTGTACCCAGATCACCGGCACATGCTCGGCCCGGGCCTTGTCGACGAGGGTGCTAATTTTCGCGATCACATCGTCGCGCTGATACACGTTGGCGACAACATCGTTTTGTACATCGATCACCAACAGCGCAGTGTTCGGCCTGTCGTGCAAGCTGGTCATTCTGGCTTCCTCTCGTCGGACTCAGAGTAGTAAAGCGTGAATGGCCGTGTCGTAGAGGTACGAGCACGCAGACTCCGACAGCTACGCAGCGGTCGTATATCTACTGCTATCGTCAGTCACTATGACACAACATTTCGAAGGCTCCGACATCGAAGGGTACATCGGCGAGTCGCTCGATGTAGGTGTCGAGAATGGCGTCGCAGAGCGACGGCAGGTCCTCCGTGCAGAAAACGCCGCCGCGGCCCGCTATTGGGGCGATTTCCAACTGCGGATGGTGCTGACATGCGTCGTGTTCGCCGCGGCCTGGGTCACCGTCATCGTTCTCGGCATTAATGGCTCACTGCCATTGTGGCTCGGGCTGATCGTGAACACGGCGCTGGCATCGACCTTCTATATGCCGATGCACGAGGCCGTGCACAAGAACGTCTGGGGCCAGCAAACAACGATGCGGTGGGGCGAAGAGTTGCTCGGCGCTGTGTGCTCGGTGCCGCTGCTCATCTCGTTCGCGGCGCATCGTCCCTCGCACATGCGTCACCATGCGTTTACCAACGACCCCGCCCGCGATCCCGACCACTACACCGAGGGCCCGTTGCGCGAGCTACCCGGCAAGTGGCTTGGCGCCGTGATGCTCACCTCGCTGATACCAGTGTTCGCATTCGTCCCAGCGGCTCGACGAATCCTGCCGAAGTCCATCCGAGGTTCGATGCGCGGCGACGGCAACCGCAAAGAGGGACTTGTCCAGCTTCGGTTCTGGGGCATCACCCATCTCGTGCTGCTCGTCGCATTCCTCACAGGGTTCGGCTGGCCAGCGCTGCTGCTCTGGTACCTGCCCGCGCGGTTGCAGACACTGTGGCTCCTGTTCGTTTTCGCGTGGTTTCCCCACCACCCCGCCACCGAGGTGGGCCGCTACGTCGACACGCGAGTCGCTGTCTTCCCAGGGTCGCGCTGGCTCATCCGCGGCCACGATCACCACGCGTTGCATCACCTCTTCCCGCGCGTGCCGCACTACCGACTTCGTCGCCTTTGGCACGACGTAGCGACCGACATGGTCACCAAGGGTGTCCGCGCAGAAGGACGCTCGTTCGAAGCCACCGGCCCAATCATCTGGTAACCGCGACGCGGGTCGCTGTGAACGTGTTGCGGGTGCGCCACTCACCCAGTTCCGGCCGAGCAGCGCGATGGCAGCCGTGTCAGTCCGTACTGATGAAGTCGCGCAGCACGCGCATCGCGCGTACCGGTTCATCGCGAAACACGCCATGGCCACTGTTCGCAAAGCGTTCGAACTGCACGAGATTCGGAGGAAGAATCGCCGCGATCTCCTCAGCACCGACGATCGGGCACACGGGGTCCATTTCACCGCCGAGAACAAGCACCGGGCATTGCGCCGCACCAAGATCAGCGCGCAGATCGAACGTTTGATTCTCGCCACTGTTCCAGTGTGCGAAGAGCGCTGGCGTGCGAACCATCTCGACCGACTCGAACAAGTTGCCCGGCGTCTGCGTGTACAGCGGTCCGCAGATCCGCAAGTAAGCCTCACGGGTCTCGTCTGTTGGCCCGGTCCAGAACGCGACCGCCGCCGCGCGGGCGATGTCGCCCCCGAGTCGTTCAAACATCGTGAACACGGCCTCGAGATCCACCCTGGCCACCGTGGAACTCAACACCACCTTGTGCGGATGTTCTGGGTGGCGCCCCAGATAACGCTGGGCGACGAATCCGCCGAACGAGTTTCCGAACACAATGGGCTTGTCAATCCCCAGCGCATCGCACAATCTCACAACGTCGTCAGCCCACGTATCAAGGTTCCACTCGTCTGGCGTGCGCCGATCGCTTCGACCTTGTCCGCGATGGTCGTACATGACCACCTGGGCAACATCGCGCAGCTCTTGCATGCCCAACTTGTACGAACTGTGATCCATCCCGGGGCCCCCGTGCAATAAGACCAGCGTCGGTCGCTGCACCATCTTTGCGTCGACAGGCACGAGCCCCATGCCGTCGACATCGACGTACAACCGGACCCCACCACCGATGTCGACTCGCATGCCAAACGTTAACCCGCACGGACAAGGGTGAACATCAACGACAAAAGCACGACCCGGTTGCGCCGATCGTGGCTCAACCGAGTCGTGCTCTGTTCAAGTGCTACTTCAGGACAACCGAATAATTCACGTACAGGGTCTGCATCAAGTTGCCGAACGCCCGGTCACGAAGGATCACTCGCACGGTGTGAGTGCCGACGCAGGATGCGGGGTTCGTCACACCATTCGGGGCGATGTTCGTGGTAGCGGTCCAGCCCTGGCTCGAACCGGAGCTCAACCACAACGCACCGAACAGCCAGAAGTTTGCCTTACAAGTGGCATTCACGTTGGTGGGTTCGTCGAACTCGATCCAATAGCCCTGGAAGTAGATCGAGCAATTGAAAACGTTGCCCTTGATCTGGAGTGGGCTGGCCGTGTACGACGAGCCTGATCCGGTGAGCTCAACGGTCGAAGCCGAGATCGATGTGACGGTGCCACAGGGACCGGCGACAGTGGCCGCACCGCCGCCACCGCCACCGCCGCCGCTGGCGGAGCCAGCCTGGGAAGGGAAGACAAGGAAACAGAATGTCGCAGTCAGTAGAACGGCGAGAATGCTCTTCATGGTTTTCATTGATGACTCTTTCGGAAGTATGGGGTGTTGGTTGGGTCGTTCTGTCTGAGTAACCGAACAGTGCAGCGAACACGCCGAGAAATACATCAATCTTGCGAAGACTT
>JAYTWP010000135.1:0-3063 GCA_043743395.1 Actinomycetota bacterium
GCGATGACCTTGGCACGATCGAACAGCTCGCGGTTACCCAAACTCTTCACGACGGTGAGCGGTAGCTCCTCGAGACGTTCGTAGGTCGTGAAGCGATAGCTGCACTGAGGACACAGACGCCGACGGCGAATGGCACAACCCTCATCAGCGACGCGCGAGTCGATGACTTTGGTGTCATCGGCGCGACAGGATGGGCAGTACATGCCCCGACAGGCTAGTCACGATTCGTTGTGTCTCTCTCTACGGCAGCACTAACACTTGGCCGAGTTGCACTACTGAGCCGTGATTGGCCTTCACGAGGTCCTCGACGTAACCACTGAGGCTGTGTGAACCGCGAAATCGTTCAGCAAGGTTCCACAGCGAGTCACCGGGCTGAACGATATACGTGATCGCCGTGGCCGTGTCGGGAACCACGGGCATCGCGACAGGTGCCGCACTCGGTACTGCACTCGGTACTGCGCCCGGCGCAATCGCAACGGTCGCTGAACGATTGGCTGAACGATTGGCTGAACGGATCGTGGGAGCGGAGGCAGGTACGCCCCCACGATCCGCCAGGACGGTGTGCACACTCAGGCCGACAACAGCGACCACGGCGAGCAACAAGAGACCGACGAGCAGACGCCGACGCACATACACCGAATGCGCAGGACGCGTGACACCAAAACGGACCTCGATCTCGCCGAACTGCGTCGGGAAGAATGCTGCGGTCATGTTCGGTCTCCTTTGGTATAGCGGCTCGGTATGGCGGCGGATGCGATGGGGCTGGTTCGACGTTCACGTTGATCGTCAAGCGAGTCGCACGATCAGGTGTTCGACGAACGAACGTACGCAGTATGCCCCGAACGATCGTTCGATGTCAACACTCAAACCCGAAATGATCGAACAAATGTTTCTAGAACGAATGTTTGACTTTGCCATCGAACGTTCGTACGCTGCACCACATGACAGACGTCCTGCTCACCTCTCGCCAACGCCAGATCCTCGATGTAATCGAGCAAAACATGCAGGACCGCGGGTATCCACCGTCAGTGCGAGAGATCGGCGAGGCAGTGGGCCTGACCTCACCCTCCACGGTGCACAGCCACTTGGCAACGCTCGAGCGTCTCGGCTATCTGCGTCGTGATCCATCCAAGCCCCGCGCTCTCGAAGTGCGTTTCGATCCAAACTCAGGTATTGCGATGGAACGCCGCCCAGTGCGCCACATCCCCCTCGTCGGCGATGTCGCCGCAGGCACCGACGTGCTCGCACAGCAAAACGTTGAGGAATTGTTGCCCATGCCCACCGACTTCACCGGAGACGGCGACTTGTTCATGCTGCGCGTCCGCGGCGATTCAATGATCGATGCGGGCATCCTCGACGGTGACTTCGTCGTCGTCCATCAGCAGTCCACGGCGAACAACGGCGACATCGTCATCGCCGGCATTCCCGGCGAAGAGGGCACAGTCAAGACCTACCAGCGCAAGGGCGCCACGATCACGCTGGTGCCCGCCAACAGCCGGTTGTCACCCATGGTGTTCCCGGCAGACGAGGTCGAAATTTTCGGTCGGGTCGTCACGGTGATGCGGCGCCTCTAGCCCGTAACCCAAAGTTCGGCCATCACGCCCCGGTGCTCACGAGCCTCTTACCGGGGGGCACTCCAGCCAGATCCAGATTCGTCTGGATGCGGCGGCTGCCAGGTTGGCGGCGGGAGTGGCGGATGAGGTTGCTGCGGCTGTGGCGGTTCGGGTTGCCACGGTTCGGGTTGTGGCGCTGCTGGCTCCCATAACGGTGGCGCCAACTGACCATCGACATTGTGAACAGGCGTTCCGTCACTGGTACCGCCGAACGGACCCATTGTGATTGTGCCAGCAGCCTTACGGCGCAGGCCAAGCACCATCAACAATCCTCCGACGATGAGACCGGCGCCAGCCATACCGAGCGCGATCAGCTTGGCCTTGTCGAAGTCACTCTTGGGGTCGCGGCCGATCGCAACCGAAAAGTCGGAGTCCTCGCTGTCTACGCTCAACGTGTAGGTCGCTGGTTTGCTCGTCGTGGTCTTGCGAACAGCAGTGCCGACAAAGCCGCCAGCGTCGTAGCTCGAGCCCTTGGTTCGCGTGAGCGCAACCTCGTTGCCGTCGGAATCGGTCAGGGTGAGCGCCACAACAGGCAACGCTGCACCCGCTGGCCGGGCGTAATCAGTCTCGGTGTTTTCGCAATCACCGCGGAGCTTTCCGACCTTGCCCTTGGTCTCGACGTAGAACGTGAACGTGCCAGTGCCGGTGAAATCCAGTTCGGTGTCGCAGCCCACCGGAGCACGCTGCAGGTTGGTGATTGCTTCCTTGTACTGCGACGTTGCGTTCGCGAACAGGGCAGCGCCGCCGCCAACGCCGCCAAGCAGCAACAAGACACCCACGCCAAGGGTGCCCTTGCGACGCGCGCCTTTGGCGGGCGGCACAGTCTGGCTCAGCGGTTGACCAAATGATTGATCAGACATCAACTCACCCCTAGTCGTCGGGCAACTAACTCAATGCGGTCCTCAGGTTGTACCACGGCGACACGCACATTGTGCGCACCACCGGCACCGTAGAAGTCACCGGGACTCACCAGCGCGCCCGCGACCGTCGCCAGTCGCTCGGCGAACTCCCATCCGTCGTGGGCGTCGAACCAGAGGTAGAACCCACCCGCAGGCTGCTCGATGGTGAGTCCCGACCACGCAGACAATGCGGACGCGAGTCGATCGAGTCGCCAGCGGTACCGGTCGCGCTGCAGTGACACGTGTTCGTCATCGCCCAACGCCACTGCTGCAGCCGCCTGTACCGGCCCCGGCACCAACATTCCGACGTGCTTGCGTACCTCCTGTAAGTAGGTGACGAGTTCGGCGTCGCCCGCGTAGAAGCCAACCCGAAGCCCAGCCAAATTCGAGCGCTTCGAAAGTGAATGAACTGCGATCACGCCGTCCAGGCCGCTCTCGAGAATCGTCCGCGGCGGGCCGTTCCAGGTGAACTCGGTGTAGCACTCGTCGCTGAAGATCGGGACGTTGTTCGAACGACCCCATGCGGCGACTGCGATCAGATCGTCGAGCGC
>JAYTWP010000136.1:0-7123 GCA_043743395.1 Actinomycetota bacterium
TCGTTCACGATTCGTTTCCCCCGTGTTCATATTCCGTACATATCGTCTGAGAGCGGCCCCGCGTTACAGAATTTCCGAAAGATTTAGGAAATTTCTGCGCTCAGAGCAGCATCGAGAGTGACGTCGGGGCGGTCATCGATGTGCAACGAGCAGTTCTCCGGCGACAAGGAGCAGAGCGGTCGTGGTTATCACGATGGTGCCGATTGCGCGTTGTCGCCGGGCCATGAAGACGATCCGCCGACGGTCGAGCTCCGTCGGGTCGGAAACGACGTCGCCCCCGTGAAACGGCCATCGGCGGCGGCGAATGTTCCGCCGAGGACGTTGTTCGGCGATGTTGTGGCGGATCCAGCCGACGGGGTCGCCGGAGTCTTCGAGCTTTCCCCAGAATCGGTATGCATCGGCGAACGCGGCGCAGGCGCGGTCCGTGGATTCGTCAGGGTGGGTTTGGGCGATCTCGACGACGAAGGCGCTGTAGCGCGCGTCGAGGAACTGGTCGAACCGTCCGCGCTGGGCCCGGTTCATGGCTCTGTCCACACCAGGCCGAGGTAGGATGCGGCGCGTTCGATGCTTGCCACGAGTTGGTCGATCGAGCCTTGGCATCGGTCGAGGTCATCGGGGGCGAGCAGGATCACGACACCGCTGGTGGTCTCGGCAACGACCACGGGGGCTCGGCCCCCGGTCGCCGTCCTGACGGTGTCGGGTTGGTCGTCACGATGGTACGTGTCGAACGGAACCGGGAGCCCGGCTCGGCAGGATCTCCAATCCTTGCGTTCCCTCACCGATCCGTGGGTGATGTCGCAGAGTGAGCAGCGTGTCCGTCCGAGTCGCGCGCCGACCCAATAGGTGACCTCGCCCCGGAGCGTGCCGTCGGCGTCGTACACGCCGATCAGCCTGACGATGCGCTGGGTCGGTGTCGGCTTCGGACTCGGGTTCGTCATCGTGCCAGCATCGCCGATCGAACGTCGACCTTGTGGTCACCTGCGCCACGCGCCGGGTTGGCGCGCAAGGCAACCAGGCCGAGGACAAGGCCGAACATCGCTCCTGTCATCATGTGGATCACCAGACCCAGCAGCGCCAGCCCGCCGGCGAACCAGAACTTGTCGCCGGCCATGGCCCTTGCGACAGAGGTCATCGTCATCTGTGGGCCTTTCGTTCTGGGTTCGCCCCCGTCGGACGAACACCGCCGAAACCCGGTTGCGTGGGAGGTTCCTTCCATAGAGGTCATTGGAACATTTGTTGGAAGGATCAGCGATGGTCGGCGGGTTCCCTTCACACGGAGGAGACTTGGACGCAATGGCCGACGAGGCACACACGCACCAGACGAACGACCCCGCGCCCGCGGGCCGCTTCGACGCGGTCACACTGCCGCACCTGGAGGTCATGTTGCGCGTCGCCCGCTCGCTCTCAGCGAACACACACGACGCCGAGGACCTCGTCCAGGACACATTGCTCAGAGCCTTCCGGGCTATCGCCAGCTTCGACGGGCGGCACCCGCGAGCGTGGCTGTTGACGATCATGCGCAACGCCAACGTCAATCGCCACCGCCGACAACGCCCCAGCCTGCTGCGCGGCGACACGGAACCGTCGTACGAAGCCGACCGCCGGAACCCCTCATCACCGAGTTCAGAAGACATTGCGACAAGTGGACTGTCACCAGCCTGGCTCGTCGACGCCCTCGCCCAGTTGACACCGCAACACCGAAGGATCGTACAACTCGTCGATGTCGAAGGGCTCACCTACGACGAAGCAGCAAGCATCCTCGACATTCCGGTGGGCACAGTGATGAGACGGCTACACCGTGCCCGCCAACACATGCGAACCCGCCTCACCCTCCACCCCGACTTCCGGAGCGAACACCGATGACACCACGCGACGCACTCGACATGTTCCGACGCAAGGGCGGCTCGCGCTGCATCGAGATCGGCAGACTCATCCAGACCTATCTCGACGACAGGCTCGACGCCGACACCTCACGCAAAGTCGCCCTACACCTCGACGCATGCCGCCGCTGCGGCCTCACCGCCGACGATTACCGGCACCTCAAGACCGCTCTCGCTCAGACCACCTTTGCGATCCCTGCAGAGCCACTCGAACGCCTCAAGGCGTTCGCGGCCGACCTCGCCCACGGCGACAACCCAACCACATGACCGGCGCCGAGCCGTTCGCTTCGCGCTGGCGGCGCCGAGCACGGACCATCCCGATGATGCTTGCCATCACCTTGATCGGCGTCATCGCGAGCCCATTCATTCTCGTGATCGCCATCGTGGTCGACCTCGCGAGACGACGGCTCCGCATGCCGTCTGCACGGGTTGCGCTCTTCCTGCTCCAGTACGTCATCAACGACAGCCTCGAGATCCTCCTCGCCCCCGCCTACTGGATAACCGCAGGCTTCGGGACAAGGGTCAGTCACCCATCATCGATCGCGCGTCACGAACGACTACAGCGATGGTCGCTCGAGGTTCTGGCGCGGCGGGCTGAACGGCTCCTCGGTCTTCGTTTCGAGTTGGATATTGACGCGACAGCGACGCTCTGCCCCGGTCCGGTCATCGTGCTCTGTCGCCACGTCAACATCGTCGACGCCTCACTACCAGCGCTTCTCTACCAGCGGCTCGGCTTCAGTACCCGCGGTGTGATCATGGCCGAGCTCCTCGCGGACCCCGGCTTCGACCTCATCTACGGTCGCACCGGCTCGGTGTTTATCCCGCGAGACAATGGTCCTGAAGCGCTCGCCACGCTCGGACACCTCGCCCGCGGAATCAACGCGACGACTGCCGTCGTCATCTTCCCCGAAGGCCGGCTCTTCCGACCCGAGCGCATGCAACGCGCACTCGCCCGACTCGCCACGGACAACCCCGACCGTGCCCTGCGCCTCGCGCCGCTCACGCACCTGCTACCGGCTCGCCCCGGCGGCACCCTCGCTCTGCTCGACGCCATCCCGTCCGCCGATGTCGTGGTCGTCGCCCATACCGGGCTCGACCACTTCGGTTCCTTACGCGAGCTGGCCCGAGCCGTACCACTTCCTCAGCCGGTCAAGGTGACGGTGCGGCGTGTACTGGCAACCGAGATTCCCGCCGGTGATGTCGAACGCATCCGCTGGCTCGACGAGCAATGGCTTCGCAGCGACGACTGGATCGCCGGCCGCGTAGACGACCGCGCAGCCCACGCGTGAAGCCCACGCGCGACGAATGGGATGCGTACCTCGAGGCGTTTCACTCAAAACGGCCGGGCATCACCGAGGACGTCCTCATGCACTGCCTCGACGACGGCGGAGCGACGCCCTACGACTGGCTCCTCGATGGCGTCGATCGCGACGCACGCATCCTTGACCTCGGCTGCGGCAGCGCTCCAACACGCCCCCGGCTCGGCGACGGATGGATCGGCATCGACCGATCCCACGAAGAGCTTCAGCGGGCTGCCTCGCACGGGCGGACACCGCTGATCCGAGCCGATCTCGGGCGACTCCCTGTTCGACCAAAGAGCATCGACACCGTGATCTGCTCGATGGCACTGATGCTCGTCGAGCCGCTCGCCGACGCCCTCGTCGAGATCCGAAACGCGTTGAGTCCCACCGGAGAAGTCCGTATTCTTGTCCCGTCACGCAGGCCACTCACCATTCGGGAACGAGCAGCCCATATCGCGTTGGCCACGTCACAACGGTCAGCAATGAAGTTCCCCGCGTCGCCGATGTGGCGTGCCAGCCACGACCACTTTCACAACGCTGCACTGACGATCACCTCAGACGAGCGGCGCCGCTTCATCTACCGACTCGACACGCGCACTGCACAGCGGCAGTTCATCGACTCGTGGTACCGGCCGAGTCGGGCGCCGGTGAACCTGACACAACACCACTCGACCACAAGACTGCGCCCAAGGACCATCGCAGTGCCCCTCCGCCTGATCACGGCACGGCCAGCTTGACGGCAAGAAGCAACCGCGCTGGCCGCGTCACCGACTCGGTAACTCAACGATCGATTTCAAGCGCCTTTGGACAACGAACACGTTCCCATCCATGTGTTCTCTGTGGAACGACATAAGCTGCTGCCCGCGCCCTCAGCCACCCCTGTCAACACGGTTTCGGGTTCCCCACCGCTGCTCCCGCCGACAACCACCACCACCAACCCAACTCCCTGACGAGATGCCATCCGTGCTCCTTGCCCAATCCTCGATCAGCGAGACCGAAGCCACCATCATCGGGCTCCTCGTCGTGGCTTCTCTTGTCGCCATCGTGGCTCGCCGCGTTCACCTTCCGTACTCGGTTGGCTTGGTCCTCATCGGTCTACTTATCGGGCCTATACACGTGTTTGTCCACGTGCGCCTCACGTCCGACGTCATCTTCCTCATCTTCCTCCCTCCCCTGCTCTTCGACGGCGCCATCAATCTCGACCTACACGAACTGAAGCGGAGACGGACGCAGATTGCGACTCTGGCGGTTCTCGGGACGCTCGTATCGGCCGCCTTCATTGCGACGCCGCTGCTCCTCCTCCCCGGGATGACGGCGGGTATCGCCGTACTCATCGCCGTCATCCTGGCTCCTACGGATCCCGTCAGCGTGCTCGCCACGTTCAAGGCGAACCCGGTCGATGTCGGGCTGAGGACTCTGATAGAGGGCGAATCGATCTTCAACGATGCATTCGCCATCGTGCTGTATTCCATTGCCGTCGAGGTTGCGTTCCCAACCACGCATCCGCTCACTATCGGCTCCGCGCTGACCGCGTTCGGGCGAGAAGTCGGCATCGGGCTCGCCGTTGGGTTCGTGGTCGGCCTGCTGGCTCATCGGCTGATGTCAACGCTTGACGATCACCTCGTGGAGATCATGCTGTCCGTGACGACCGCATTCGCGACCTACCTCGTCGCGAGCCAGCTCCACGGGTCGGGCGTGATCGCTACAGTGACGGCCGGTCTGCTCTTGGGAAACTACGGGACGCACCGCTCTATGGCACCGGCATCGAGGGCGATCATGGCCGAGTTTTGGGAAGTGATCGCCTTCATCGCCAACTCTGCACTCTTCTTGATGATCGGCCTGGAGTTCCGGATCAAAGATCTCATCGACGGCCGCACCGCGGCAGCAACAGGCATCGCGGTCGTCGGGATGTTCGTCGGTCGCGCCGTGATTGCCTGGGGGGTGCTGTATCCCTTCACCCGCGTGCATGAACCCGGTCCGGATGACCGAACGGTGCGTTGCCGCATACCGGGTTCGTGGCGATCGGCCGTGTTCTGGGGCGGCCTACGCGGCAGCATCCCGATCGCACTCATCCTGGGCGTGGGAAACAAGCGGGTCGGCGGTGTGAACATCGTTCCACTGGTGTTCGCCGTGGTGCTCGTCTCGCTGATTACCCAAGGCCTCACCTTTAAGCCGTGGCTCAAGCGCATCGGACTGATCGTTTGTGTGACCAATGCCAAATGACCACACTGAGGTTCAACACGGCGCCATGACGCGCGTCGTTTGGGCCTATGGGCTTGGTGTGGTCGCCGAATGGGCGCTCTGGGTTGCCATCATCGTCTACGCATTCGAGCAGGGCGGATCTGCGATAGCTGGCTTGACCGCGCTCGGCCTTCTCGTGCCGGCTGCACTTACCGCCCCGTTCAGCGGCGTTTCGGCCGACGGTCCGTGCCCGAAGCGGGCGCTCGTGACGGTGTACGGAGTCGAGACGCTGGCCCTCCTCGGCGCAGGCATCTGCGCTGGCCTCCGCGCGCCATTGGTCGTCGTGGTTACCTTCGCGGCCGTTGCAGTGGCCGCGCTCGGCTTTGTCCGACCGACGCTTTCGGTGGTTGTCCCCGGGCTCGCGCGAACCGCTCGCGAACTGACCCATATCAACCTTCGGATCGGCAGGTGCGAGAGCGCCGGCGTGCTAGCCGGTCCGTTGATAGCAGGCGCTCTGGTGGCGCTTGACGGGCCATGGCTCGGGCTCGTTGCGTGCGCCACGCTCAACGGCGTTGGGTTTGCCCTCACACGGCCACTTGCCCGGATGGAGCCCCCGAAAGGCGAGAGCACCAGGCCGCGGTTGCGCCATGTCCGATCGATCATCGGCAGTCTGCGGTCACTCACCCAACGGCGCGGGGTCCGCACCCTGCTCATCGTCACGGGTGGGCAGTACGTCGTGATCGGCGCACTCGACCTTTTGTACGTGGTGCTAGCCGCAGACGTGCTCCACCTCAGCCGCTCGGGCCCAGGCGTCCTTGCCGCCGTCGTCGGCGGTGGCGCATTGGTCAGTGGCTTTGTATCGTCGTCGTTGGTCGGTCGTGGCCGGTTGGCGCCACTGGTGATGGTCTCGCTGGCGGTCATCTCGTTCTCGGCCATCGCTCTCGGTTGGTCGGCAACGATGCTTGCGGCGCTCGTTGCATTGCCAGCGATCGGCTTCAGTCGTTCACTGCTCGACCTGACGTCGCGAATGTTGCTGCAACGCTCCGCTCCGCCGACCGCTGTTGCTTCGGTGTTCGCCGCTGTCGAACTGCTTGCCGGGGTCGGCATGGCGTTTGGCTCTGTGCTCACCCAGATCCTCATAGCCACCGCAGGTGCGCGCACGGCGCTGGTCGGTCTCGGCATCTTCTTCGGTGCCCTGCTTGCATTGACCGCCCGGCAGTTGCGGCGCGCCGACGACAACGCCGATGTTCCGGTCGTGGCCATTCGGCTGCTGCGTACCCTGCCACTGTTCGCGTCGCTACCACCGTTGCCGCTCGAAGCAGTTGGGCGCGCGGCGAAGGAAGTTGCGGTGCTCGCCGGCACGGTGGTGGTGGCCGAGGGCGACGAGGGTGACCATTTCTACGCGATCGCGTCGGGTCAGCTCGACGTGGAGTTGGGCGGCGAACACATCTGCACACTGCAGCGAGGCGACTCCTTCGGCGAGGTTGCCCTTCTGGCCAACGTGGCGCGAACTGCCTCCGTGATCGCCCGCACTCCGTGCGAGCTGCTCAGCATCGACCGGGCCTCATTCCTCTTAGCAGTCACCGGGCACGAGGACTCGAAGCAGGCCGCTTGGGGATCCATCCAGGGACTACGCCTCACAGAAGGCGACGCAGCGCGACTATCGGCACGTCAGCCGGACCGCGACCCCACGTAACAGCGGCCGGTGTGCCGACTGCGCCTTGCGGCGAAAGGACGTACCATGCTGGGCGTGAATCGAGA
>JAYTWP010000137.1:0-9266 GCA_043743395.1 Actinomycetota bacterium
GCGCAACCACCGAGAAGTGCAAGAACGAGCGCGTTCACCAGCGCCACCATCCGTCTGGCTTGTCGAGATACGACGGATCGAAGCCGTGAGCTTCAAGAAGCGAAAGAGTGCCGTCCCGTAACGGGTAGCCAGGCACAGCCCGACCATCGATACCCGGCCTGAAGACCTCGTTCGAGACGATACGGGAACCGTCGGCATCGACAACTTGGCGCACGCTGGTGACTCGACGGATACCGGCGATGGTCTCGATGTGCACGACGAAATGAAGAGCGGACGCAAGCAGAAGGTTGACCGTGTCGACCGGCAGGCCCATTTCAGCCATGGATACGTACGCCGCCAACTTCGGAAACACCGTCCGGGTGGAGTCGGCGTGCATCGTGCACATCGATCCGTTGTTGCCCTGGCTCATCGCCATGAGCATCGGAAAGGCTTCGGGGCCGCGTACTTCACCAACGACGACGCGATCGGGGTCCATTCGCAGTGCCATTCGCGTGAGGTCGACCATCGAGATCGCGCCGCGACCCTCGATGTTTGCCGGACGACTTTGCAACATGTCGTAATCGGGATGGAGTTCCTCGAAGCGATCAAGGCCAAGTTCGTAGGCATCTTCGATCGTGACGATCCGCTCGTCACTCGGTACCTCGTTGAGGAGCGCGCGCAACATGGTGGTCTTGCCACTACCGGTACCACCCGCGATCACAATGTTTCGTTTGGCGCGCACGGCTGCCGCGAAGAACTCACTGAGTGCCTCATCGACAAGGCCGGTTTGTTCGAGTTCGGCCAACGAGCTGAGCTCGAAACGGTGTTTGCGGATGATCACGCTCGGCCGCGAAGAGACCTCCATCGTGGCGAACAGTCGCGATCCATCCGGTAGCTGAATGTTCAGTTCAGGATTCGCGGCGTCGAAGCGGCGCTCGCTGCGCCCCGCACGCGCGGCGACGAGGCGAACGAGGTCGATCAGCTCGTCATCGGTATCCACAACTGGAGCCGATGGCACTCGTCGTCCGTCGGTCAGCTTCAGCCATGTTGAAGCAGCACCCCGAATGTGGATGTCGTTGACGTCGGGGGAATCGAGGAGAGGTTGAATGCGGCCGAGGCCGAGGACGCGTGCAAGTACAGCCTCGGTCAGTGCGGTCTCATGTTCGCCCGACAACGTCTCGACGCCTGTCGCAAGATGACGCGACGCCAGTGCATCGAGATGGCCGGCGATGGTCACTCGCGCGAACTCACGCTCATTCGCGAGGTCGAGCGGCAGCCGCCCGGCCGTACTCCTGCGGATGCGTTCGTTGGCGAGGGCCTCGCTGACTTCGGCGGCGATGGTGACAACCACATGCTGTTCAATGAGGATCATGAGTTCACCGCCGTGTCCTCGGTGAACAGCTCTACTGCCCGACCGGCGCTGAACGCGACAACCAGCTCCCCGATCGCAGACGCTCGTTGCCGTTCATCGCGTCGGCTGCGTGCAGGGGGTACGACACCCCAGACGCACTGATGACTCGCCGACGCGATTTCTTCCGGCGTGTACGGACCATCCTGGTTCAGCACCACCATCGGCGCCGCGCAGCCATTCAGAAGTTGGGCGCGGTGTGTCAGCGAAACGATTGCCTCGACCGAGTTGTCAGAGACAATGAGCGTGTGATCGGCTGATGCAGACGCACCGAGGGACGGTGAGCCCGGGCGTAGGCGTCCGATGTCGATGACAACAGTGGTGTCCAACAACGCAGCTGCGGACGAGATGTGAATTATGGCTGCGCGGAGGGCGGCACTGGTCTGCTCCGCCGCAGGATGGCCCGCGACAACGGCAACATTTGTGCTGCTCAGCTGAGCAAACTTCCACAGATCGTCGGCCTCGATACCCGTGCGCGCAGCCCCAGCAAGTTCCATCAAACCGGGCTTCAACGCCAATTCGAGACGGGCCGCGAGTACACCACCGTCAGGGTCGGCCTCGATCAGCAAAGCACCAGGCCCAGCCTGGCGAGCCAAGTCGAACGCGAGCGTGGTAGCTCCCGGAGAGCCGTGCACCGAGCCAACAACGATCACAGCCATGTCAGCGAGCGTCCACGCGTGCGAGCTGTACTTTGGCCGCAGCTGCGACCTCGCTCGACAACGAGATTGGCCCCCGGAGCGTCACGATCGTCGAGGCGCCATCCGGGCCCACGACAACCGCCCACACGGTTGCTTCGGCGTCGAGCAATGTCGTATGCGTCAATCCCGACGCGTCGGCTGATCCTGTGACGACGACGCGTACATGGTCGTTGGCCGCCAGATCCGGCGGGAGCTGCCCCGGAGCGAGAGCCATGCTCGTCAGTGCCTCGCCGGCCGCCAGCAAGGTGGCCGTGGAGACAAGAGACGGCGAGAGAGGCTGATCTGCTCCGACGTCGACGAGCGCGACCTGGCCGAGCAACGACTTCGCGTTCGCACCGGAAATCATCGCTGCCGTTGACCCCGACATCTGGGCACCACGAAGGTCGTCGGCAGTAATCGCCCGACCACGTGGGATCGATCGCGCCGCCACGACGATGGTTGTCGTGTTGTCGCCACTCTGGCTCCACAGCACCGCCAGCAACGCGCAACCCACCACGAGAATCACGCCGATCACAAGCTCTGGGAGCCGAAAGGCTTTCGATGTTGTCATGTGCGTGACTGAGCGCTGCACTCGACCAGGCGTCGACGGCCGTGCGCCTTGGTTCGTGCGCGCACGAGCGCGCCTCATCTCGATTCGCTCCGCCATGGATACCTCGCCTGTCATCCCGCCAAGGGATGTATCGCCCCGCCAAGGGATGTGTTGTCCCGCCAAGGGATTGTCGTTCCCCGCCGAGGGATCGTGCACATGTGGCATGACAGCCGTTTGTGCTCTTACGGTCTAGGACCGGAAATCCTGGACCGTGATAGGCCATTCGACCCAGAGCAGCACCCGAAACTCAAGGATCCGGCAAGCGAATTGACTGTATTGGGCGATTCGACGTCGGGCTCGCGACCGCTCCGAGCGCTCTCGCGTGTCGGGCGTGCCCGCGTAGGGCGTAGCCTCTCACCCATGTCGTTGACCGCCCCGCCTCAGGTTCTCCCTCAGGCAAATGAAGCATGCTGGTGCGGTAGCGGCCGCAAGTACAAGCGATGCCACAAGCCGCTCGAGGGTCGCGTCGTGCAGGGCGAGATCAGCCCATACCGGCCAGTACCCGCGCACATCGAACGACCCAGCTACGCCGACAGCGGAAAGATCATCCGCTGGAACGAGTCTCAGGTGAAGACGCCCGAGATCATCGAACGCATGCGTCACGCGGGCAAGGTGGCGCTTGAAATTCTGCGCCTCGCCGGCGAGATGGTCCGGCCAGGAATCACCACCGAAGAGATCGATGCCTACGTCCACCAGATCACTATCGATCGCGGTGCGTACCCCAGCCCGCTCAACTACGGCGGCTACCGCAAGAGCGTATGCACCAGCGTGAATGAAGTGATCTGTCACGGCATTCCCGACTCGCGGGCGTTGGTGGACGGCGACATCATCAACCTCGATGTGACCGCGTTCATCGGTGGCGTGCATGGCGACACCAACGCCACGTTCTTCGTCGGCGACGTCGATCAGGCCAGCCGCAAGCTGGTGCAGATGACCGAGGAATGCATGTGGAAGGGCATCGAGGCCGTGCAGCCCGGTCGGCCGGTGAGTGATATCGGCAAGGCGATCGAGGCACACGCCAAGCCACATCGCTACGGCGTGGTGCGGGCGTTCATCGGGCACGGCATCGGTGAGCAGTTCCACACCGACATCCAGATCCTGCACTACTACGACCCGCGGGCCGGCACGATCATGCGCCCGGGTATGACATTCACCATTGAACCGATGATCACCCTCGGTACCTGGCAGCACAAGATGTGGGACGACGACTGGACAGCGGTCACCGCCGACGGCAAGCGCACCGCACAGTTCGAGCACACCATTTTGGTCACCGACGATGGCCACGACGTGCTCACCGGTGGCGATGGCGCCGTGTCGCCTACCGCTCCCTGGAACCGCTGAGTTCGTCGATTCGCCGTTGCAGAAACCGATCGTCCGGGTCGTTGTGCGGGCACGCCAACGCTCGTTCATATGCCGCCTTCGCGCCGGTAACGTCGCCGATTCGGCGCAGCATGTCGGCACGAGCCGAGTGATAGAAGTGCCACTCGTTCGCAGCGTTGATCGCGTCGAGAATCGCCAAGCCTGCCGCTGGTCCATCAAGCTCGGCAACGGCCACGGCGCGATTCACGCGCACCACGTCTGACGGCTGCTGCGTCTCGAGCAACTGATAGAGCTGCACGATCTGGGACCAATCCGTGGACTCACGACTCGTGGCTACTCCATGCAGGCAAGAGATCGCGGCCTGCAACTGATACGGGCCCGCGCGTCCGAGACGCAGGGCACGCTCAAGCGTTTCCACCGCACTAGCGATGGCCTCGTGATCCCAGCGCGAACGATCGGCGTCGCCGAGCAGCACGATTGAGCCGTCGTCAGATGTGCGCGTCGCGCGGCGGGCGTAGGTGGACTCGAGCAGCGCGACAAGACCCAGCGCCTCGGGGTCATCAGACATCAGATCGGCCACGAGATGGGCGAGGCGAATCGCTTCTTCGGCTAGCTCGACCCGCACGGCGATCGCACCCGCAGGGGCGTGATGCCCTGTGGTGAACACGAGTGAGATCACTGCGAGCACCGCTGACAACCGATCGGGCAACTCCGCGTCTGGGGGGACCCGATACCCGATGCGGCTGGCTTTGATCTTGGCCTTGGCCCGGGTGATGCGTTTGCTCATTGTCTGCTCGGGTAGCAGGAACGCCTGCGCGATCTCCGCAGTGGTGAGACCGCACAAGACTCGGAGCGCGAGGGCGACACGAGCCTCAATCGTCAACGCTGGATGACAGCACGTGAAGATCAGGCGGAGTTGATCGTCGCGGATGGTGTTGTACGTCAAGGGTTCATCGACCTCGAGCAAGTTCATCGCCGCCAGCTCGCGTTCACCACGCGTGCTCTCACGACGCAGTGCATCGAGTGCCTTGCGTCGCGCAACGGTGGTGAGCCACGCGCCGGGGCGCTCTGGCATGCCATCGACCGGCCAACGCCGCAACGCCTCGATCACGGCCTCGGCCAACGCATCCTCGGCACGATCGATACTGCCCGTCAGACGAACGAGGGTCGCGACAACCTGACCACTCTCCTGGCGGAGTGTTTCATCGAGCGAGTTGAACATTGTTGTGACGTTGACCCTGCGCGCGAGCTACATCGCCATCGCAGGTCGAACCTCGACTCGACCACCGTCGCGCCACGCGGCTGGAATCTGAGCGGCTAGGGCGATGGCGGCATCGAGGTCTTCACATTCGAATATGTAAAAGCCACCGAGAAACTCCTTCGTCTCGGCGTATGGCCCATCGGCGAGCACAACTTCGCCATGCTTGCCGCCCTGCACCGAAATCGTCGTTGCGGTTGAAGGTCCCATGAGGGCTGCGCCACCGGTGATGGACTGTGCAGCTGCCTCGGAGAAGGCACCGTAACCGGCGATGTACTCCATGAAGTTGGGTGCGGTTGGGTCGCGAGGGGCGTCTTGAGGTTCGAAAATGAGCGCAACAAAGCTTGCCATCGGGAACGTTCCTTTGGTGTCAGGTGTCGGGGCGGGTGGGTGTCGGGCCTGGTGTCAGGTGTCGGGGCGGGTGGGGTGTCGGGCCTGGTGTCGGGTGGGGTGTCGGCACACATCGTTGCACGACATCTGGACGACGTTTGGCGAAGCCAAATTCGGACGGCCGCTTGGAGACTTCTCAGTGGCGCGTGCGCTGATGTTCGACGCCGTTGAGCCACCAGCGGAACAGTTCTTCGTCGTTGACCCCGAACGCTTCGTCGACGAGCTTGCCACACGCAACGACATCGCCCGCACGAAGTGCGTCGACGGCTGCACCTAGGGCACCCTGGGGCCACGGCAACGCGCCGAGGGTACGTTGGCTGACCCGCACCGTGGTGGCCGACAACCCACTGCCGACCGACTGCGCAGCGATCACGGCCGAGGCGACTGGTGATGTGAGCACCGCAGCGATCGACCACACGTGGTCGCATTGATGCGGTACAACCCTGATCACCGGAACTGCGGGAAGCCACGACCCGGAGGGATCAGCGACCGCCTCGAGCACGTGCGTCTGCGTGGCTACCAGCACCTTCGGTACGAGGCATCGATCGGCCCACCGTTGCATGAACGGCACGAGCACTGACCGATCGACACGCGGTGCATCGAAACGTTGCTTGGCGAAACGGGTAGATCGCATTCCCCAGTGGCACTGAGCAACGTCGATCAAGCCGGTGGTGATAAGGGGCGGCCCGTCGGCGGCGTCGCTGACGGCACCCACCATCCCGTAGTACTGATCGCGAAAGTTCGCTGTGACGAGCGCATGATCGGAGATGGTCCCGGACTCGCGCAGTGACGGCACTGCGGGCATCCCGAGCGAGTCGGCGATCAGTGCCCCCCAATGATCGTTGACGGTGACGAACGCATCGTTGGCGAGTGGAGCGACAGGCTCGAACGCGATGCCGGTGGTACGGCTGATCGCGGCGTGTTGCGCGGCCCCAGCCGTTGCCAGCTCGAAGCCCACCGCACAGGTACGCACCATTGCGTCGAACACCGGCTCGCGTGCCGACCAGAACCATCGCAACGCAGCCAGTCTCAGGGCTGCAGCCCGGATGGGGCCGGCATCACGCGCCGTCAGCAATGAGAGCGGAAGAACGAGCCCGACGCGCCCACCATGGGGACGCGCCAACCGCAGCGACAGCGCAAGAAAATCCGCCGCGGCATCGGCATAGGGCCCACCACCGAATGCCGAAGGAGCACTTCGGGCCGTGGCACTCGCCATCTGCGAAAGAAATGGTGGGTTGCCGACAACGATGTCGAATCGCCGTTCGCCCCACTCGCGGGTGAGCGAATCGGCCTCAATCATCTCGACGACGTGCGCTCCATTGGCACGGGTCAGGGCGGTGAGATCGATGTCAACGCCGGTGAGCTCGGGGATACCACCGGCTTCACGGATGGCGTGAGCTGCCTCGAAAAGGAACCGCCCATCGCCGCATGCTGGGTCGAGAACGCGCACAACGTCGCCAGGACGAACCTGCGAGATGGTGTGCGCGACGACATGAGCAACGAGTGCGCGAGGCGTGTACCACGCGCCCGTGCGTTTACGCTCGTCGGCGGTCAACGTGACGTCATAGTCGAGGGCGGTGCCCGCGCGGGCTGCGAGTGAGCGATCGATGACCACAGCCTACGAGCGTGAGCAAATACTGAACGACATCACTGACCATCTAACGTTTCGCCCGTGGCATTGGGAACCGAGTCGGGCCGTTACATCCGCTTCAATCGTGATGAATGGGCCATGCTCCGTGCGGCGACGCCACTGACGTTGCGCCAAGCCGACCTCGATGAGTTACGAGGCATCAATGAGCGCATCGACCTCGACGAAGTCGCCACCGTGTATCTCTCGCTCACCCGCTTGCTGAACTTGTACGTGAGCGCCACGCAGAACCTGCAGAAGGTGAGCTCCACCTTCCTGGGCACAATGAGTTCGAAGGTGCCGTATGTCATCGGCGTCGCCGGCAGCGTGGCCGTCGGGAAGAGCACGTTCGCGCGAATTCTGCAGGCCCTGCTCGCACGCTGGCCGGATCATCCCAAGGTCGGCCTGATCACCACCGACGGCTTTCTGTATCCCAATCGCGTGCTAGAGGAGCGCGGCATCATGAACCGGAAGGGCTTTCCCGAAAGCTACGACACGAAGCGCTTGTTGCGGTTCTTGCGTGAACTCAAAAGCGGTGCAGATGTCGTAACGGCGCCCATCTACAGCCATGTGGTGTACGACATTCTCGAGAGCGAGGAAGTTGCCATAACGCAGCCCGACATCTTGATTCTCGAGGGGCTCAACGTGTTGCAGGTGGGAACCGAAGCGAACGAGTTCGTCAGCGACTATTTCGATTTCAGCATCTACATAGATGCGCTCGAAAGCAATATCGAGGAATGGTACGTGCAGCGATTCCTGACGCTGCGCGAGACGGTCTTCCAGGACCCGAACAGCTTCTTTCGTCATTACGCCGATCTCACCCACGAACAAGCAGTGGAGACCGCCCGATACATCTGGCGCGAGATCAACGGCAGAAACTTGCGAGAGAACATCGAGCCGACACGCGATCGCGCGTCGCTCGTTCTGCGCAAGGGTCCCGATCACAGGGTCACTGAGGTGCAGCTTCGGCGGCTCTGAACGGGGCATCTCTAGCGAATGAAAGAATGGCCGTATGAGTCGACTCCTCGTGGCTGCCGGCGCTGTCGGGTTGCTGCTCACCTCCTGCAGCAGCGATAGCTCGGCATCCTCCGTAGTCGACACGGTAGGCAGCGTGTTGTACGCCCCGGCCAACGGCCCGACGGCCCCAAGGTTCAGCCAGCCGATTCACGCCGACAACAGCCATGCGGACGGCGTTTACTACGCATCCGTCAGCGAGGACGGTGATCCACCGCCGGCTCAAGGTTCGGTGGTGTTCGAGCTCGTCCAGCTCTTCACGGGCGCCGATTGCTTTGCTCACTTCGGTACCGACGACGAAGCGGCGTGCGTCAACGACTACGGCGTGGAGACAGACCCGACGTCGTTGGTTGAGGTGGCGATCACGGGTCAATACATCACCGTCGTCGACAGCGCGACGCAGAAGAGCTTTCATGTGAGCGGCGACGAGCTGTACCGGCTGATCCAGAATCAGCCCCCGTCAGCGGGCGCGCCAGCCGGGTTCAAGTACAGCGGCTTCGGGTACTTCGTCACCTTCGCCGGCGGCAAGATCACCCGGCTCGAACAGTGGTGGACTCCATGAGCCATGCGGGGAGCTGCGCCAACGATTCGAGTTCGGCAACCTCGTGTCCGTGATCACGCGGTGCGTGCTCACGGTCCCAGAGCAAGGGATACGGCACATGCACTGCACTGCCCCCGAGGGCGACCACCGGCAACACATCGCTACGCACGGAGTTACCAACCATGCAGAATCGCTCGGGCTGCACGCCAAGACTGCGAATGATACGCGAATACGTTGCGGCATCCTTCTCCATCACGATTTCGATCCGCTCGAAGTGATGAGCCAGCCCGCTCGTTTCTACCTTTGCCGTTTGGTGGATGAGGTCGCCCTTCGTGATCATCACGAGCCGATGTGACACACCAACCTTTTGGAGGACCTCGGCGACATCCGGCAGCAGACGCACAGGCTCTAGCAACATCTCGCGGACGACCTCACCGAGCCG
>JAYTWP010000138.1:0-4543 GCA_043743395.1 Actinomycetota bacterium
AAATCACGCAAATCTTCGACGCTGCCACCAACCGGCCTCTCGTCAACTCCGACCTCGACCTCGACCTCGAGCGTTGTAGCGAACATACGTACGACACTACCGAAACGGTGTGACAGAAATAGGAGCTTCAGAAATAGGAGCTTCAAGGTTCCCCCTCGCCCCTTCCCTTGGGATGACGTTGATGACTGTTGGAGGAGAAGTGTTGGAGTTCTTGGCGCGGACGAGGGGGACTTGAACTCGTGCAGCAAGTGACAGAAGCGGCGAACGGCGCCCCGCGTACACACCTCTACGATGTCACGATGACCAATGTCCGTAGTGCCGAGATCAACATCGATCGCCTCCAGAAGTCAGAGCATCCCGAGGCGCTCGCCGTCTTGGCGCGTGCGTTCTGGCCCGATCCACTGTTCGGGTACTTCGCCCCAGATCTGCTGTGGGAGCATCAGACATTGGCACGCATCTTCACAGCGTTCTTGAAAGATGCGGCTCCGTTCAACAGTTGTTGGGCAGCGCGCGCCGGGTTGCGCTGCGTCGGCGCAGCGGTGTGGCTTCCTCCCGGTGCGATGCCTCGAAACAAGGTTCGTGAGGCGTTGTTCCAGGCGCGTGTGGCCCGGCTTCTGATCTCTGGCCGGCATCGCAAGAAGGGTTTAGAACTGCTGAGCGCTGTCGATCGTGTGCATCCGCACGAGCCGCACTGGTATCTCGCTTTGCTCGGTACCGACCCTCTGGTGCAAGGCCGTGGCGGGGGTGGTCGCCTGCTACAACCGGCACTCGACCTCGCCGACACCGACGGCGTGCCGGCCTACCTCGAAACGCAGAAGCCCGAGAACATTGCGTTCTATTCGAAGTACGGCTTCGTGCAGGCAGACGAGCTGCGCCTAGTCGGCGCACCACCCGTGTGGACCATGCGCCGCGAGCCGCGTTGACGCGAGGCCGACAACGTCAGGCAGCTTGCCAACGACCGCGCACGTGATCGGCCACGAGATCGACCCAACGGTCCCAGAGTTCTGGTGGGTAGTCATGGCCCATGCCTTCGATCAGTTCGAAATGCGCGCCGGGGATGAGCTCGGCAGTGCGCCGACCGCCACTCGCGTCGATGAGCGTGTCGCAGTCACCGTGGATCACCAGCGTTGGTATATGGACGGACTGCAGCGCCTCTGCCCGCGGACCGGACGCACGCACAGCGAGGAACTGCCGAGTCGCACCCGACGGATGAAAGCAGCGATCGAAGGCACGCTCGGCATCGGCACGCCAGCGGTCAACGTCGGCAAACTCGGGGCTACCCCATTCGCGTAATCCGGCGATGTGGCGAGCGATGAAGGACTTGCGATCAACGGCCTCGGGCGCAGTGAGGAGCTCGAGTGCCTTCGGCGTGGGTCGTCCGAAGTCGGGTTCACCGGTCGTGGACATCACCGACGTCATCGAGAGCAACCGATCAGGATGCTCGATCGCGAGCGTCTGCACGATCATTCCGCCCATCGACACGCCCATCACGTGCGCACGCTTGATGCCCTCTGCGTCGAGCACGGCAATGATGTCATCAGCCATGTCGGACACCGTGTATACCTCGCCGTTGGCACCGGCCGGCGCGTCGTCGAACTTGGTAGACAAGCCAACATCACGATTGTCCATTCGGACGACAAAGAGGCCGCGTGTGGCGAACTGCTTGCACCAGTAGTCGTGATAGTTGATGCACTGTCCACCGAGACCGTTGACGAGTACCAGCGCAGGGTACGACGACTCGCCGAACGTCTCGTAGAAGATTTCGCAAGCCCCGTTGCGCGCTAATGCCATGACCGAGACGGTAGCCGCGCTGCTACCGTTGTCGAGTCTTGTGAGCAATCATCCGTTCCGCCCCCTCCGCCACCGATCGGTGCTGCTCATCTGGGGTGCAGGTGTGATCTCAGATGCCGGTACGTGGATCCAATTGGTGGTCGTTGGCAGTCTGGTCGCCGCGAACACTGGCAGTGCATTGCAGACAGGTCTCATCGCGCTGGCGACCTTCATGCCCCAGGGAATCGCTGCGCCCGTTGGTGGCCTGCTTGCGGATCGCTTCGATCGAAGCCGTGTGTTCGTGGGTGGCCTTGCCGGTCAGGCGCTCTTCACGAGCGTGCTTGCGATCCTCCTCGGCCTTGGGGTGAGAGCACCGATTGCGCTCGCCGCGCTCATCATGTGCGCCAGTGCCATGGGCTCTATCGGAGCACCGGCGTACGCCGCAATGCTGCCCGACCTCGTGCCACCCGAAGAGCTGATGGCGATGTCGTCGCTGGGTATCTATTCGTGGAACGCCGGCCGAATCGTTGGTCCGCTTCTCGGCACCGTGCTCGCCGAATCAGCCGGTCCCGCCTGGACGGTCGCGATCAACGCGGCCACGTTCGCGTGTCTCGCTCTGGCCGTGCTTGCGCTGCGTCGGAAGTTCATTCCGCACGACACCGAGCCTGGGTCCATCCGGGTCCGCTTCCACGAGGGCTGGATCGCGGCTCGAACGATTCGCTCATGCGTGTTCGGCATTGCCGCTGTCACTGTGTTGAACCTGTTCGTTGGACCGTTCATGGGCCTCATCCCTGCGTACGTGCGCGAGGTCTTCCACGGTGGTGTCGGTCTCGTTGGCACCTTCAGTTCGCTCCAGGGGGCTGGTGCGATCCTCGGAACACTCTTGGTCACCGGATTCACCCCACGTTTTGGCCGCTCGCGCATCATGGTGGTTGTTGCCTCAGTGTTGGTGGTGTCGTACTTCTCATACGCACTCGCGCCGTCGGCAGCGTTCGCGGCGATCTGCGTGGTCGGTCTTGGCGCCTGCAGCGCGAGCACGTTCACAACGATGATGTACATCGTCCAGCGCGATGCTCCACATGCGCAGCGCGGCCGCGTGATGTCGATCCTGCAAGCCCTCGTCGGGTTCAGCTACGGCATTGGCATTCTCACACTTGGGGTTGTGGGCGATGCCTATGGCTTGCGCGTCGCGTTTGGTCTGGCGGCGAGCGTGGTGATGGTGATGATTGTGTTGTTGGCGCGGCGATTGCCCGATTGGCGGCACTCGATCGACCATGGTTCGGCCCAAATCGCACTCGGCGTCAGCTCAGTCAGCTCGGTCAGCTCAGCCAGCTCAGCCAGACGTTGACGCGGACGCTGCCGGACGGAACAGTTCCATCGAAGCGACATGTCCACTGGCAGAGCTGCTCCAGCTAGTCTGCAAGTACCGCATTCCAAACAAGGGGAGGAAAATGCGTACCAACAACAAGAAGTTCATTGCGCTCGGCATCGCCGCAGTGCTCGTGATGGCTGCATGTGGCAGCGACAAGAAATCCGGTGGTGGCACGACGCCAGGCAGTACCGGTGGCACCACGCCAGCGGCGACTGGTAGTTCTGCACCCGGTAAAGCCGGTGGCACCTTCGTGTTCGGTTCATCATCAGATCCAGTGGTGCTCGATGGCGCCTTTGTATCCGATGGCGAGTCGTTGCGAGTCATCGATCAGATTTTCGAAACGCTTGTCACCACCAAACCTGGTGGCACCGACATCGTGCCTCAGCTCGCTGAGAAATGGAGCTCGAGCAGCGACGGGTTGGCATGGACCTTCGACCTGCGTAAGGGCGTCAAGTTCCACGACGGCACCGACTTCAATGCAAAGGCTGTGTGCTTCAACTTCGACCGTTGGTATCACTTTGCCGGCGTTGCGCAGAGCGCGTCGGTGTCTTATTACTGGAGCACCGTCTTCGGTGGTTTCAGCGATGGCGCCGCACCGAGTCTCTACAAGAGCTGCCAAGCAAAGGACGACGCCACGGCGGTCGTCACGTTGACGAGTGCGTCGGCTGCGTTCCTCAGCGGTCTCGCTGTATCCGCGTTCTCGATCGCGAGCCCGGATGCCCTCACCAAGTATGAGGCCGACAAGGTCGGCGGTACTGGTGATGCACCCACGTTCGACGGCACCTTCGGAACCAAGCACCCAGTGGGCACTGGCCCGTTCAAGTTCGACAGTTGGACCCCCGGCGACAAGCTCACCATCGTGCGTAACGACGCGTACTGGGGCGACAAGGCCTTGCTCGACAAGGTCATCTTCAAGCCCATCGCCGATGGTCCCGCACGCCGCACTGCGCTCGAGACCGGTGAGATCCAGGGCTATGACCTCGTCGATCCGGCCGATACTCAGGCGCTGAAAGATGGCGGGTTCCAGTTGCTACTGCGCCCGGCGTTCAACGTTGGCTATGTTGGCTTCAACCAGGCCAAGCCACCGCTCGATAATCAGAAGATCCGTGAAGCCATTGCCTACGCACTGAATCGCGAGGCGCTGGTCAAGGCCAAGTATCCGCCGGGCTCAGAAGTGGCAAGCCAGTTCCAGCCACCTCAGGTCTTCGGCTGGACCGACAAAGTGCCGCAGTACAGCTACGACCCCGCGAAGGCCAAGGCCCTCATCAAGGAGAGTGGTGTCACCAATCTGAACCTCGAGTTCTACTACCCCAGCGACATCAGCCGGCCCTACATGCCAGATCCAACCGCCAACTTCGAAGCCTTCAAGGCCGACCTCGAAGCTGTTGGATTCAAGGTCAC
>JAYTWP010000139.1:0-2758 GCA_043743395.1 Actinomycetota bacterium
CAACCTGCCGCTCCACGCACACGTCTCCGAACAGGTGGCCGAGAACACACAGGTCGAAGACTTCTACGGGTGCTCACCAACAGAGATCTTCGCCCAACAAGGTGCGCTCTCGCCCAGCTTCACTGCGGTACATGCCACCCATCTCAGCTTGTTCGATGTCGCCCTCTACGGTGCGGCTGGCTGTACGTGTTGCTTTTGCCCGACAACCGAGCGCGATCTCGCAGATGGCATTGGTCCCTCGCGCGAGTTGCGTGCAGCTGGTGTGCCACTCGCGATCGGCAGCGATCAGCACGCTGTGATTGACCCGTTCGAGGAGATGCGCGGTATCGAGCTCGATGAACGACTCGCATCGTTGAAGCGGGGCAACCACCCGCCCCACGAACTGCTCCAGGCGGGTGCAGCGAACGGCTATCGGTCGCTCGGGTGGGACAATGGTGGAACCATCGCGGTCGGTGCCGTCGCCGATTTCGTCACTCTCGGACTCGACAGCGTCCGCCTCGCTGGCACGGCCCCCGACGCGTTGCTCGATGCAGCGGTGTTTTGTGCGAGCGCCAGCGATGTCCGCAACGTGATCGTTGCTGGTCGGACTGTCGTGGCCAATGGTTGCCATGTACACCTCAATGTCGCCGGCGAGCTCGCCACCGCGATCAGCGCGATGTACGAGGCATCGGCATGACCACGACGGTCATCGACGGAATCGGCCTCCTCGTGACCAACGACCCCACGCTCGGTGAAGGTCCGCTCGGGCTCATCCGCTCGGCGAGCATCGTTGTCGACGGGTCGGCGATCGTGTCGATCGGGGCAGCGGGTCAGGTGGCTGACCGACGCATCGATGTCGAGGGCCGTTGTGTCATACCCGGCTTCGTCGATAGTCACTCGCACCTCGTCTTCGCCGGTGATCGGTCCGACGAGTTTGCTGCGCGAATGGCGGGATCGGCCTACACAGCCGGAGGTATTCGCGACACGGTGCGTGCCACTGCCGACGCGACCGACGTCGAGCTACATCGCATCGTCTCGGCGCGTCGGGACGAAGCGCGACGCGCAGGTATCACCACGATCGAGATCAAGTCTGGCTATGGACTCACGGCGGCAGCAGAGGTGCGCCTGCTCAGGCTCGCCAAAGAATTCACCGCGGACACCACGTTCCTCGGAGCGCACGTCGTGCCGCATGAGTACGAAGGCCGCAGTAATGAATACGTTTCACTGGTGTGCGGTGACATGCTCGCCGCCGCAGCGCCGCACGCGCGCTTCGTGGATGTGTTCTGTGAAGTCGGCGCATTCGATGCTGATCAGAGCCGTGAAGTTCTTCGGGCGGGCCAAGCTGCGGGCCTGCTCGGCAAGATCCACGCGAACCAACTCGGCACGGGTCCGGGCGTCGCGCTTGCGGTCGAAACGGGCTGCGTGTCAGCGGACCATTGCACGCACCTCACCGCCAACGACATCGCACTGCTCGCCGGCAGTGACACAGTGGCGACCCTTCTCCCCGCATCCGATTTTTCGACACGACAGCCCTACCCGGACGCGCGCCGGCTGCTCAATGCCGGCGTGATCGTCGCCCTCGCCACAAACTGCAATCCCGGATCGAGCAACACCACCTCGATGAGTTTCTGCCTTGCCCTCGCGGTTCGAGAGATGCGCATGACACCCGATGAAGCGCTGCTCGCAGCGACGCTCGGCGGTGCAAAGGCGCTGCGCCGCACCGACGTCGGACGGCTCGGCGTTGGCCTGCCAGCCGACCTCGTTGTGCTTGATGCGCCGACCTACGTGCATCTCTTCTATCGACCCGGCGTACCGCTGATCTACGCCACCTTCATTGGCGGCACGGCTACCTGAGCGAACTGAAACTAGCGGTCCGCACGAACCAAGATCTTCACGCCGTTCAACGATGTGAGGGGACGATAGAAGTTGTCGATCGCTGTCTGGCTGGCGCCCGAAGGATCGCAGCCATTCACGGTCTGATACGCCGCGACAAAGGTCGGCCTGTCTGACTCCGACGAGAGCATCGCGCTGAGCGCTTCGCGAGCGCCAGGCACTTGCTGCACACCATCGAGCCACAGGTAGGGGAACGGCGGGTCTTCGAGCGCATTGCCGTAGAAGGCTGCACTTGCACAGAGAATGTACATCGTCTCGCCGGGCGTGTGATTGGCCAGATACCAATCGGCCATGTGCTCGTCGATGATCAGTCGAGGATCGTTGTTCGCACGCACGGGAACTTGGTCGCGTGGCAACTCGATGATGCGGACTGCGCTGACGAGTCCGGGCACGAGCACGAGCCAAGCGAGCGCCATTCGTAATGACTCGCGGCGGACCGTGGCGATCGTGATGGCGCCGATGACGGCGACTGGAAACGTGAGCGTGACCCAGTAATGACGGTGGAATTGTCCGCCTGACATAAAGGCAGCGAGTGCGGCGCCGAGCCAGAGCAGCAGAATCGCGTGTTCATGACGGAGCTGTCGTCCTTTGATGGTCAGCGCAGCGATGGCACAGCCGAGACCGCCAACCATCACGGGCAACAGCACCGGCAGTGCGGTGAGCGCTGTACGACCGAGTCGGCCCCAGTTCGCTCCGACCATCGCACTGCGTGAATCGAGTCGGTACCCGGCGAAGGCGAACCACCAGTCGTGCCAACCAGTGAGTGCGCCGTGTACGGCGAGCGCCGCAAGCACCGTTGCGAGTCCACCGGTGAGCAAACCCAGTGCACGAACAACGAACGCTCGCTCGCGCCAGCCGAGCACGAGCGCAAGGAACAGCCACGCGA
>JAYTWP010000140.1:0-1668 GCA_043743395.1 Actinomycetota bacterium
CGTCGTGGTACGTCGAACGGTTTCGGTCTATGGCTGCCGCGGGCGATGATCTTGGCGGGGAGGCCCGCTTCGTGGATGCCATGTTGGCCCGTGGGGCCCGCGTGCTCGACGCTGGGTGTGGGCCGGGCCGAGTGGGGGCCCACCTCGCAGGCATGGGCCACGATGTCGTGGGCGTCGACATCGATCCAGTGTTGATCGCCGCTGCCGAGGACGATCATCCGGGCCCGACGTGGTTGGTGGCTGACCTCGCCGACTTCGACCTTACTGCGATGGGTGTCGACGTTGGGTTCGACGTGGTGGTATGCGCGGGAAATGTCATGACTTTCCTCGATCCGGCTACGCGACGACCTGTGCTCGATCGTCTCGCCGCACACCTGCGTTCCGGTGGCCGCATCGTCACTGGGTTCGGAGCGGGGCGTGATTACGCGTTTGACCATTTCTTCGAGGACGTCGCGCAGGCTGGACTCGTGGCCGACGTATTGCTCTCGGCGTGGGACCTGCGACCGTTCACGGCCGAGTCCAACTTCCTTGTTGCGGTGCTGTCACTGCGAGAGGTCTGACCTCAGAGCGATTCACGATCATCGGCCGAGTCTGTGGCCGAATTCGTGCCAGTTTCCGTCTCGGGGTAGAAGTGGCGATGGGCCCACAGCGCCACGTAGACGAGGCCGACGAGCACTGGCACCTCGATTAATGGCCCGACCACCCCGGCGAGTGCTTCTCCAGACGTCACGCCGAAGACGCCGATCGCAACCGCGATGGCAAGTTCGAAGTTGTTGCTCGCCGCCGTGAAGGCGATGGTGGTTGTTCGCTGGTAGCTGAATCCCATTCGCCGAGCAATGAAGAATGCGCTGAACCACATGATCGCAAAGAAAGCCAGCAGGGGGAGGGCGATGCGCGAGACGTCCCACGGCCGCTCGGTGATGGTTTTGCCTTGCAGTGCGAACAGCACGACGACGGTGAACAGCAGCCCGTACAGAGCGATCGGAGCGATGCGCGGCAAGAACCGCTCCTCGTACCATTGGGTACCTTTGGCTCCCTCGCCGAACGTGCGAGTGAGGAAGCCAGCGGCCAGCGGAATGCCGAGAAAGACCAGCACAACCTTGGCGATCTCCCAAATCGTGACGTCGAGGTGCGCGGTCTCGAGGCCGAGCCACCCAGGAAGTACTTGGAGATAGAACCAGCCGAGTACCGCGTACGCGACGACCTGGATGATGGCGTCGATCGCAACGAGCACTGCTGCGAGCTCACTGTCGCCGCCAGCGAGTTCGTTCCAAATCAGGACCATCGCGATGCACGGTGCGAGCCCCACGATGATCAGCCCGGTGCGGTACTCGGGCAGATCAGGCAGCATCAGCCATGCCAAAGCAAACATCACGATCGGACCGACGATCCAGTTGAACGTCATCGCAAGGCCCATGGCGCGGCGGTCCGAAAGTGCTTCTCCGACGCGGCTGTATTTCACCTTGGCAAGCACGGGATACATCATCACGAGTAAGCCGATAGCGATCGGGAGGGAAACCGTGCCGATCTTCACCTTGTCGAGCCAGTCGTTTAGGCTCGGAATGAGTCGACCGAGCACAACGCCGGCAACCATCGCTGCGCCGATCCACAGCGGCAGGAATCGGTTGAGGATCGACAGTCGATGCAGGACAGCAGACTCGCTCGCCG
>JAYTWP010000141.1:0-1610 GCA_043743395.1 Actinomycetota bacterium
GCGATGGCTCCAATCGATTGTCCTGCCTGGTACTCGACAGCGATCACGTCAAGTTGCGAAGCGCCAAGTCGGCGTTGCACGGGTCGGGGAGTGGGTTTGAAAGCCGTCCCAAGAGGTCCACTCGTCGTTGTCAACTCGACAACAATCCGGCATGTCTGCCCTGCTCACAGATGGGTTTGAAAGAGAAACTGATGGTGCCTCCGTCCGGTCTCCAGCGCTTCCTGCCCAGGTGCTTTCGACCCGCCGAGCCGGGTGAGCGGGGCTCCCAGTTCACAGCTGTCGCTCCCCGAACGAGGTACAGTTCGGTGTGTGGAGCAGAAGGTGTGGACCGCAGCAGAACTGGAGAAGCTCAGCCCGGCCGAGCGTCACGCCCTGTTTGACGCCAGCGTCGTGATCGATCTCGACCAGGCATCCCAGGATTTGCTCGAGCGGACCGGCACGAGGATTCACCAGCGGATCGCTCAGACCGAGGCTCATCGAGGATGATCGGTGAACGTCGCGAGGTCCGCGCGACGCTTGAGTTCTTCCAAGATCTTGACCGCCAACTCCGCGATGAACGCGGCCCGAGCGGGGAGCCGTCGACCAACGACTTCCAGACATTCGAGCTGTTGGAGATCGTCGAACGCTTTGCGACTGGCTTCGATGATCTGGCCGAACTGATCCCTGGGCGGAGCGACTACCGCGTGCTGATCTCGACCGGCGTGCTCGTGCGTGCCGACTCCGTCGTCGGCCAACTGGGGCGAGACGGGGCGGTCGAGTTGGTTTTGCTCGAGATCGACGTGGGCCACGACTGGACGTAGCCGACAAGGGTTCCGCTGTCGATCGCGGGACCACGACGATGTCTCTGTGGACGTCGTCGTGCAACCGTGATGGCGGTTCTCAAAGCCATCCAGGTCGGGGCCGGATAGTGACGCCTGCTCGGCGGAACTCGCGACGCACCGTCGCGGGGTCGACGTTGAACGTCAGTGCAACCGTTGCGAGGGAGTCCCCGCTGCGGTAGCGCCGGACGGCTTCATCTACGTCGTAGTCGCTCATCTTGCGGAGGTTGACCCGGCGCGGGACATCGCGTGTGTCGAGTCGTGCGGCGACGGTCCGCGGATGAATGCCGAATTCGCGGGCGAGATCGGCCAGGGTCCGCCCTGCCCGATATTCAGTTGCCAGGTCATCGATCTCGACGTCGTTCAGGCGCCGCAAGATCGCTCGCCGAGGAGGGTTTGAAAGCCGTCCCGGAGTCTCCGGACCGGCCGATTCGGAGCTGGTGGGTGGGTGGGTGAGTGAGTCGGTTGCTTGGAGCGCCGCTCGCGGCTCTTGCGGAGGCCATGAATCCCTTGTGGTGCAACGGTCTCCAGGTGTTCGGGAGGGTTTGAAAGCCGTCCCATAAGGTCCACCGGTGTTGCAATATTCACAATGTTTGCCCTGCTCAGTGGACCTCTCTGATGTCCGGTCGCTCAGCTTCGTTCGTCGCTTCTCGCATTCGACGGCGTCGGGACGGAGGACGATCGGGTTCTGAAAGGTTGACAACGGTTGATAACACTTGCAGACTTGTGTTATGAGCCGGAACACGATGAGCTTCGCCCTTCCCGAGTCCTTGCGCGAGTACATCGATGTGC
>JAYTWP010000142.1:0-4554 GCA_043743395.1 Actinomycetota bacterium
GCGCACATGGGTGGGCTTGTCGCAACGCGCAGCATTGGTCAGTTCTCGACCCTCTACGGCGGCATCGAGGACATGGTCGTTGGACTCGAGGTCGTATTCGCCGGCGGCCAAGTGAGCCGGATCAAGAACGTTCCCCGCCGGGCTGCCGGCCCCGATATTCGTCACATCGTGATCGGCAACGAAGGCGCGCTCTGCTTCATTTCCGAAGTGACCGTGAAGCTCTTCCCATACATGCCCGAAAACAACAGGTTTCTGGGCTGGACGCTCAAGAGCATGACGACCGGCTTCGAGGTTCTTCGCGAGGTAATGGTGGCCGGCTACAAGCCCTCCGTCGCCCGTCTGTACGACCCCGAGGATGGTCAATTGCACTTCTCCAATTTTGCGGCGGCGGATGATTGCGTCGTGCTCTTCATGGCCGAAGGGAACGCCGGAATTACCAAGGCGACAGCGGAGGGCATTGAGGAGATTGTCGCTCGCCATCCGCAGTGTCAGGAAGTGGACAGTCAGCTCATCGCTACCTGGTTCGATGATCTCGTGTGGGGTCCTGAGAAGATCGCCCGCGAGGACGAGCGCATCCGTACGACGCACAACGTGAACCGCACGACGGAGATCTCCGCCGACTGGAGTTCGATCAACGCCATCTATGAGAGCGTGTTGCCACGCATCCGGGCCGAGATCAGGGGCATCACGCTGCTCGGCGGCCACTCGTCACACAGCTACATCAACGGCACGAATATGTACTTCAACTACTTCTACGACCTCATTGATTGTGCTCCCGAAGAAGAGGTCTCGAAGTACTACCTTCCGATCATCTCGATCATCTGCGAGGAGACCCTTCGTCATGGTGGTTCGATCGTGCACCACCACGGCATCGGCAAGGCGCGGGCGCGGTGGGTGAAAGAAGAGTACGGCTCGTCGTACCCGATGTTGGAAACTCTCAAGCGGGCCTTTGATCCAAATGGGACGATGAACAAGGGGACCATCATCCCGATGTGAGTCGTACGGTTGCCGGCGCTCAGTTGCAATCGCCTCTTGAGAATTCTGATACGGTGCGATCGTTCCGCCAATGGGGTTGGACGAACTGTAGGGGGATTACTTATGGATTACCGGAAACTTGACCGTGCTCGCCGGAACGCATCGCCCGTCGAACTCGAGCACATCGACTCCTTCGCCGCCGGACGTATGTCTCGACGTGACTTCGTTCGCCGTGGAACCGTCATCGGTCTCAGCTTGCCGCTGATGAGCTCGGTCATTGCCGCCTGCGGCAGTGACAAGAAGGCCACTCCCGCTGGCGGAACTACTGCTGCTGGCGGTACGACTCCTGCTGGCGGAACAACTCCTGTAGCGGCCGGCAAGATCAAGCAGGGCGGCACGCTGCGTATCGCCGCGCAGAAGCCCGGTGGACCGCTCGACCCGGTGGCCATGGCCGACCTGGGTACCTACACGCCAGTCGTGACGGCGTTCGAGTACCTGGTCGACATCCTCGGCGCCGACGTCAAGCCGATGCTCGCCGAGGCGTGGAAGCCCAATGCCGACGGCAGTGTCTGGACGTTCAACCTCCGTAAGGGTGTGAAGTGGCACGACGGTACGCCATTCACCTCTGCCGACGTTGTCGCCACGATGGATCGCTTGGCCGCCAGCAACCTGAAGGCCTATATCAAGGCCGGATCTACCAAAGCTGTTGACGACCTCACAGTCGAGATCACGCTGAACAGTCCCGATGGTCAGTTCCCGCAGCAGGTCGGCGCCTACAACCCTCAGTCGGTCATCACGCCAAAAGATTTTGTGCTTGGCACAACACTCGACAAGCGCCCCACGGGTACCGGTGCGTTCAAGCTCACCAAGTACGATCCCGCCACTGGCGCAACCTTTGAAGCGAACAAGGATTGGTGGGGCGGCAAGCCGTACCTCGACAAGCTCGAGTTCCTCTTCAGCGACGATATCGCCACGCAGATCTCGGGTCTGCAGGGTGGCGCGGCCGATGCCATCGTGCAGTTCTCGGTCATCGGCGGCGATGCGCTGCTCAATGACGGCAACATCGCGGTTGAGGTCATCCACGGTTCTGCCCATCGCCAGATTTGGATGAACACCCGCGAGGGTGACTTCAAGGACGTGCGGGTGCGCCAGGCAGTTGCGCTCGGCATCGATCGCAAGGCCCTGATCGACACAGTGCTGAAGGGCAAGGGCGACATCGGTAACGATCACCCGATCTCGCCGATCTACCCGTTCTTCGACGCCACCCTGCCACAGCGCGAGCGTGACATCGCCAAAGCCAAGTCATTGCTCAAGGATGCCGGCAAGGAAGGCCTTGCCGTCACGATGTACTTCCCCAAGCTGCAAGAGATTCCGCAGCTCGCTCAGCTGGTGCAGAGCCAGTTGAAGGAGATCGGGATGAACGTCACGCTTCAGCAGGAAAAGGTTGTCGACGGCGAAGAGTGGTGCAAGGTGTACGACTCAAAGGTCGAGCCAGCTGGTTGCGACGGCGGCATGGACTTCGGCATCGTTGACTATGGCCCACGTGGTGTTCCTGATGTGTACTTGGTCAAGGCCTACGCAACGGGTGAGTGGAACTCGGCGCACTACATCTCCGAGCCATTCCGCGCTGCGGTCAAGAAGTACCAGTCGTCGCTTGATCTCGCGGGCCAGAAGGCGCCGATCAAGGACATCCAAAAGATTGCCAATGAGGATGTCCCATACGTGATCCCGTACTTCTACAACACGCTCCTTGCTCACTCGAAGAAGGTCACTGGCATCGTTGCCACGGGCCTCGGTCACTACTACTGCGGCAAGGCCGGTTTCACGGCCTGAGTTAGGTCCATTTCAGTAACGTCTGGCCTGTGGGGTCGTTGCCGTTCCGGCAGCGTCGTCACAGGCCAGACTGCTAGACGCTCTCGTTCGCATTTGACCGAACATTCGAAGGAGGCCACATGGGCCGGTATCTGTTGCGGCGTTTGGCGTCGGCAGTCGTCACATTGTGGCTGTTGGCAACGATCGTGTTCCTGATCGTTAACGTGTTGCCCGGTGACGTTGGTCGAAGGGTCCTTGGACCGTTCGCCCTCAAAGAGGACGTCGCCCGCTTCAACCATCAGATCGGTACGGACCGCCCGCTGATCAGCCAATACTTCACCACGATCCGTCGGTTGTTCACGCTGAGTTTCGGTAACTCGTACCAAACCGGGCGGTCGGTGAACAGCGCGATCTTTCCTGCCCTTTTCCGGTCCGGCAAACTCGCGCTGCTGGCATTTGTCATCACGATTCCGTTGTCGATAGCGGCCGGTATCTTCGCAGCCCGCCGTCAAGACAAGTTCTCCGACCGACTCGTCGTGACCACTGGCCTTGCAACGTCGTCGATCCCCGAGTTCGTGACAGCAGCGGTTCTCATGTCGATCTTTTGCGTTCATTGGAAGCTCGGCCACGTGTTCGCCAACCCACCTTCTGGCACTTCCGTTTTTGGCCAACTTCCTTATCTCTTGACGCCCGCGTTTGCGATGGTGGTGGCCTATTTCGGCTATATCGCCCGAATGTCGAGGGCGGGTGTCATCAACGGGCTGCAATCCGATTACGCCCGAACTGCGACGATGAAGGGTCTGTCAAAGGGTGCGGTGATGCGCAAGCACATCTTGCGTAACGCCCTGGCGCCGACCATCACGGTGATCAGCGTGCAGATCGGGTACCTGTTCGGTGGCATCATCGGTGTCGAGAAGGTGTTCAACTATGCCGGCCTCGGTTCCACAATGCTTGGCGCCGTGATCAGCAAGGACGTTCCTGTCTTACAAGGCGCAGTGCTCTTGGTCGGCATGATCTACATGATCTCGACCTTGCTCGCCGATGTGTTGATTGCGTACCTCAACCCACGAGTACGGCTGGAGACATCACGATGAGCGACTCCCAGAATTTCAATTCGAGGCCCGACGAGATCATCTCGACACCCGGCGCCGACATGCTGGTGCCGAACACCTCATCCTCGGCCGCTACTACGATGGTCGCGCCGACCACGCCAGCGGAGATCGAATTGAGCGGTGCCGTCCAAGTGAGCGAGCGTCAACAGGCCCGCCGCGAGAACTGGCGCTTGATCCGGCGGCGGCCAGCGTTCATCGTCGGCGTGTTCATCGTGTTGGTCTGGACCACGTGTGCGCTGCTCGGTGACCGCATTACACCGCACAACCCGCTCGACTATCGCACCGGCAACCACCTGTCGCCCCGCGCCAAGTTCCCCTTCGGCACGGACGAGCAGGGTCGTGACGTGTTGTCGCGAGTCATGGCCGGCGCGCGCGACGTGATCAAGGTGGCACCATTGGCCGCCCTGCTCGGAGTGCTCTTCGGAGTGATTGTTGGCATGGTGATGGGCTACTTCGGTCGTTGGCTCGACAACGTGCTCAGCCGTATCGTTGAAGCGTTCTTGGCCCTACCTGTGCTGCTCGTCGCGCTGTTGGCAGTCACCACGCTCGGCAACTCAACGTGGGTGGTCATCGGCGTAGTAGCCGCTCTGTTTACACCGGTGGTCGCGCGCACTGTGCGGTCAGCGGTACTTGCTGAACGCGATCTTGACTACGT
>JAYTWP010000143.1:0-9913 GCA_043743395.1 Actinomycetota bacterium
TGAGGCAGTTCGCGTGACAGCGCCAACCATTTACCGGCACTTCGCCGACAAAGATGAACTCATCAACGCCGGGCGATAGCAGCGCGATTACGCCCCGTCAGGTCGGCACGGATCTCAACATTGGTCAGGCCGGCCTCGCGCAACAACTCGCTCACCTCGTTGCCTTGCTCGGCGCCGATCTCGAGCACGAGCACCCCGCCCTCGCGCAGCCAGTCGGGCGCCGATGACGCGATCAGCCGTATGTCACTTAATCCATCGGCGCCGCCGAACAGCGCCACCGATGGCTCCCAATCCGACACATCGGTCTCGAGGGCCGGATCGTCGACGGCGATGTAGGGCGGGTTCGCAACCACGAGATCGAGGTGCCCACGAAGTTCCATCGGCAACGCCCCGAACCACGAACCCTGGACAATCCGGACCACCTGCGCAGCGCGACCGATGCCCGCGAGATTCGCGGACGCCACATCGACTGCATCCGTGGACACATCGCTGAGCCAGAGGGCGACCGAGCCAGGCGGCATCTCAGCAGCGATAGAGAGCCCGATAGCACCGCTGCCCGTGCCGAGATCGGCGATCTGTAACGGTGGGTCAAGAGGCCCCTCGGCACGCAACGAGCGCGCGTGCTCCATCGCGATTTCGCACACCCACTCGGTCTCGGGTCTGGGAATCAACACTCGCTTGTCGATCATCAGATCGAGTCGGCGGAACTGCCAGCGACCGAGTACGTACTGCAACGGCTCCCCCGCGAGGCGACGCGCGATCATCGCGTCGAGGTGCACGACCATCGCGTGCATCGCGAATCGATCGAGTTCAGACACGAACTCGATCCCATCACAACCACTCGCAACCTCGCACATCCATCGAGCGTGGTTGCGGTCGCCCAGCAGCGCTGCGGTCTCGGTCCACAGTGCGCGCCAGGTGACGAGCCCTTCGTCAGTCATCACCGCTGGCAAGTTGGCGCGTGCGTTGGTCGGCCGCCAATGCCTCGACGACATCGGTGAGGTTGCCGGCCAAGACTTCTTGTAGTCGGTAGATGGTGAAGCCGATGCGATGATCAGTGAGGCGGTTCTCTTTGTAGTTATATGTACGGATCTTCTCGCCCCGACCACCCGTGCCCACCTGGCTCTTGCGCTCGGCCGACGCCTTTGCATCGGCTTCTTCTTGAGCGGCCTGCAGCAAGCGAGCGCGCAACACGGTCATCGCTCGAGCCCGGTTTTGCAGTTGGCTGCGCTCGTCTTGCATCGCCACGGCAATGCCGGTGGGCTTGTGCGTGATGCGCACCGCCGAGTCGGTGGTATTCACCCCTTGGCCACCCGGACCGCTAGCGCGGTACACGTCGATCTGCAGATCCTTCTCGTCGATCTCGATCTCGACTTCCTCGGCCTCGGCGAGGATCAGCACTGTTGCCGAGGATGTGTGAATGCGCCCCTGGCTCTCGGTGACAGGTACGCGTTGCACGCGGTGCGTACCGCCCTCGTACTTCAAGTGGCTCCATGCCGTATCGCCCTTCACCATGAAGGTGATCTGGTTGAAGCCGCCGAGATCGCTGACGTCAGTGGACAAGACATCGATCGTCCACCCCTCCTGCGTCGCGTAACCGGAATACATCTCGAACAGATCACGAGCAAAGAGGTTGGCCTCTTCGCCGCCCTCGGCACCACGGATCTCGACAATGACTGCCTTGCCGTCGTTGGGATCCCGAGGGAGCAACAGCAGACGAATTTCCTCTTCCAGGCCTTCGATCTCTGCCTCGGATGTAGCCAGGTCGGCACGCAGGGCATCACGCTCATCGGCGCTCGCGAAGGTCAACAGTTCTCGCGCAGCGGCTGCGTCCTCGACCGACGCACGCAGCGCACGGATGAGGGTAACGATTGGCGTGAGTTCCTTGTAGCGCGTGGTCTTCAGTCGCAGCAACGCCCCATCGGTCAGAATCGCAGGGTCGGAGAGTTCAGCCTCAACGGTGAGGTACTCGTCCTCGATGGCGCCTAGTCGATCAATCACAGCCCATGCAGGCTACGGCGCGACTACGGCATCGCCGCGCGCTCAGCCCAACTGACAACGGTGACGGCACCAGAGGCCATGCTCGCAACCCGTTTGGTCACCGGCGACGCATCGCGCTCGGGCACGACCAGCACCACTGTCGCGTCGGGCGCGTGCATCTGGCGAGCATCGACGGCGAACGGGACAAGATCGAGGTCGATGCCGACAGAACACACCACCACAAGCGGCACCCCTGAGGTCGATTCGCCCAGCGCGACACACGGGACGGAGTCCTTGAGGTTTGCCCGCGCCACGGGCGGATCCGCTGACCGCACGGTCGTGGCACCAACGCGCCCGGGCGAGTTCAGCACCTGCCAGCGGAGGAATCGCTCGGCGCCCAACCGATTCAGTGGATGAAGCGGTGCACCTTCCTCGCGGTGCGCGACGACGGACTCTACGACGCGCGCAAGCGCTTCGACCTTGGGGCGATCACCGTGCAGCATCATGAACAGTTCGCGGTCGTGGGCACCCACCCCAACCTCGAGGCGAACCTCGCCTGACTGCGCGTCGGTGACGACCCGACAGACCTCGAGCCCGCGGACCTCACCGGAGAGGACACCATGTTCATCGACTGCGTCGGCACCACCCTGTTCAATCACCTCACGCCACACTTCGTGTGCGGGATCGACAACTGCCGGCGGTTGATATGACTCTGGAACAGCACGGGACAGTGTTCGGTCCGTCACCTGCCACACCGACACGGGCAGCGTGAACAGCGGTGCACGACGCGCGAGCACGCCCGTCGCGGACTCGGCGATGATCGAGAGCGAACCAATATCGGGTTGCCGACTGACCCAGGCCAACGCCGGCCCCAGACCTCGCTCGGACGGTTCATCGAGAAGGATCCATGCTGCGCCATCGACGATCAGCGCAGCGCCACGCCCGAACATATTCGGCGGGGCCGCAGCGCGATTGGCGCCGTCCGCGTCGCTGCCACCAGTGGTCGCCACAAGTTCGTGCCCGAGGTGCCCGAGATGCTCGCGCACGAGTGCCTTGAGCTTGATGGTCAACAACGCATTCCGACGCGCGACATCGGGTGTCGAGTCACTTGATGCCGTTGCAACCACGGCGTCAGGCTACGCGATGAAATACCCCACGGCATCGGCGATCAGGTGGACAGAACCCGACGAGTTGTACATCGCAACTGCGCCATCAGCGCCAACCTTGGCAATAACAAGGTTGGCGCGAGTGTGGCCGGCTGTGGTGTTCAGGTTCGATGCAACCGGGATCGCCTCGCCACTCGGATACACCGTGACGAAGCCGTTCACACTTGGCTCAGTTGCGGTCACGTTCAACACGACAGCCAGTACGCCAGTGCTCGGCACTCCTCTTTGGCCCGCCACCGGCAGGGTCAGCGGGGTTTGGCCGACGGGCTGCGACACTCCGCCATCAGAGCGAGTGTCGAGCAGTCGCACCGGCGTCATCGAGACGAGCCGCGCTCCAGTGCCCGCACGGAAGTACCCGAGAACGTCGGCGATCAGGTCGGTCGATCCACTCGAGTTGAACATGGATACCTTGCCGCCGCTACCAAGCTTGGAGATGACGAGATTCGGCACCGTTTGACCTGCCGCGAAGTTGAGATTGGACGCGGTCGGCATGCTTGCTCCAGTGGGCCACACCGTGATGAAGCCCGCCGTCGTCGGCGACGTCACGGTCACGTTCATGACGACGGAGTCTGCATCAGACACAACGCCACCGGCCCCGGACACCTGCACATCGATCGGTGACCCGGCGAGAACCGGCGCGAGTGGCGCACCCAGCCCTTCACGGGTGTCGAGAATTCGGGCAGGCGACAACGATGTGAAACGGGTTGCGGGGTCGCTGCGGAAATAGCCAACGACATCGACGACACAATGAGCTGATCCGCTGTTGTTGTAGAGACTGGCCTCACCGGCCCCGTTGAGCATCGTGATCACCAGGTTCGGCACGACATCGCCACCGCGAGTATTCAGCGACGACGTATTCGGTCGGGCAACGCCGGTGGGCCACACAGTGACGAACGATGGTGCGGTGCCGCCGACAGCTGTCACGTTCAGAACAGCACCAATGACGCCAACTGTGGGGACACCGCCCAACCCGGTGACCTTGAGTGAGCGTGTCGTACCTTGATCGAACGGCGCCGCCGGGCCACCGACACCCTCGCGTGAATCCATCAAACGAAATGGAACCACGCCGACAAACTCGGTCGGTACCGACACTGCCGGTGGAGCGACCCCAGCAATGCCGCCCGACACCGAACCGGGCGGGTTGAACAAGTTGAGGTTCTCGTAGGTTCCGTTGAGCACCGAGCTCGCGCCGCCACCGAGCCAACTATCGAGTACCGACGTATAGAGCGAACGGAAGTCCACCGAGAAACCCATCCGGTCCCATCTCGCAAGTCCCGTCAGCGATGGCTGTGCGCCATAGAGCCCGCCGCGGACACTCGGCCCGATAACGAAGTGATTGTTCGCCGTACCGTGATCGGTCCCCATCGAGTCGTTCGACCAAGGCGTGCGACCGAACTCGCTGAACGTCATGACCGTGACGCGGCCTTGGAAGCGCGGATCGAGCGTTGCATAGAACGCCTGGATCGCCGCGTCGAACTCGGCCATCCGCGAGCCATGATCGGTCGGCTCACCCGAATGCGTGTCGAAGTTGTCGTAGCTGGCATCGATCACCCGTAAACCGAGATCGGCGTTGATCAAGCGTGCGGCCACTGTCATCTTCTTGAGCAACTGACCACTTGGCAACGCTTGCGCGAAGACTGGTGCAACCGTCTGGGCAACATCTATCTGTGCACGTTCGGTCTGCGCGATCATGTCGTGCCAAGGCCCCCTGCCCGCAGACGCGCCCGCATATGCGCGGACCGCGTTGTACATGCGCACGTCGTTGGCCGACGTGCCTCCTCCGAAATCGATGCCCCATTCGGGGATTGTCGTGCCACGTCGATTCAGGCCGACCATGTGCAGCGGCAATGACGACCCAACGGCGGCGACCTTGAACAGATCGTCTCCGCCCGCGAGGCCATCGAGCCATCGCCCCACCCAGCCTGACGTAGGCACCGCGTTGTCGGATCGTCCGTACATCCAGGTGGCCATTGAGTTGAAGTGGCTGAGGTCGGGATTGGGATAGCCGACTCCTTGGACAATGGCGACCATGTTTTGGTCATACAGGCTCTTGATGTACGAGAGGTTCGGATGCAGTCCGACGTTCGAGTTGATGGCCAACACCTGACCCTGCGGGATCGCGATGTTTGCGCGATAGCTGTAGTACGACCCGTTGCTGTATGGCACCACAGTATTCAGGCCATCGTTGCCGCCGTACATGCCAACGAGAACAAGTACGCCGTCGGTTGGTCCGATCGGGCTCGTTGCCCAAGCTTCGCGGAACTGGCTGGGCAGGAGTTCAGGCAGTATCGATGCGCCGAGCGAACCGAGTACGGCACCACCGCCCACGCCCCACCCCACCATCTTGAGGAATTGACGTCGGTTGAAACCGGCGGGGTCATTGTCAGGTACCGAAAGCTGGGCAAGCGCCTCGGCAGCAGAGATGTCGTGATCGAGCATTTGGTGATCTCTCAGGCCACGTGCATCTCAGGGGCAAGCATTGCCATCGACAACAGGTTGGTGGGTTCCCACCAACCTCCCCATGGCTCGGCGATGCGCTGTGCGGTGAGGTAGTTCGTCATCGCCGTGCGTGTCACCGTCGACAGCGGCGCAATGCCGAACATCGTCGCGACGGTGTCGATTGCCGCATCGACGGTCACGTGCGCAAGGTTGGAGTAGCCGTTGTTGGTGCGTAGATGCCACGTGACGCCCCGTGCGAATTCGGCGCGACTACTCATCGTGCTGATGTTCACCCAGTAGGCATTGGACTTCCATCCGGCCACGTTCGGCGGATCGAACGGTTCTTGACCCATGCCCTCGGTGTACCACTGGGGGTTGATTGCATCGGAGCGGTACCCCGTGTAATACATCAACGCCACGATCCAATCGACCGGAGAACGTACGAGCCCCTGCGTTGCGGCTGGCAAATAAAACTCGGGACGCAAGAACATCGCCTTGAGTACCGGCTTGATCTGCCAATCAGCAGCAAAGCCGGGGGCAAGCGCGTTGACAACCGCAGGCGGCGGGCTCTGATGGGCGAAGAACTCCCACAGTTTGGAGATGATGTACTTCGCTGCGATGAGTGCCTTGCCCGCATTGTTGAGCAAGATCTCGTCGATGATCTGTGGTCCGCTCCACGGCTGGGTCTTCCCGAAGAACGTCATGGACGCACCGTCGTGGCGCGTTGGGTGATACTCGTACGCGTACGTTGTCCAGTTGATGCCGTATCCGGTCCAGGCCCTCGCTGCAATCTCAACGTCGGTCTCGGCATAGTTGCCAACACCGAGCGTGAACAACTCCATCAGCTCGCGAGCGAAGTTTTCGTTGGGTGAGGTCTTGGTGTTCTGGGCGTTGTCCAGATACACCAACATCGCCGGTTCGATCGCCATTGCCTGAGTGAGCGTGTAGAAGCTACCAATCGCGTTGTCACGGTAGAGCTTGTTCTGCTTCGTCATCGACCACGTGTCGCCAACCTTGTTCCACGCGCTCGTGAAGTGGCCATGCCAGAAGAAGGTCATCTTCTCCTGCAAGGGCTTGGGCGAGTCGACCATCAAGTCGAGCCACCACTTCGAGGCGTACACGAACTGGTCCCAACCCTGCCCAGCGATGCTGTGATCGATGAAGACGGGCAAGGCAACGGGCGTTGGCGAGAAGTTCAGCACGTCGTCGACCGCTGCATCGAGGGTCCCCAGGCTGAGTGCCGCAACCCGGTCTGGGCGCGCGACATATTCAGTGCGGCGCAGTAGGTGCGCGATTTGTGCAGGATCGGCCACGGCGGATGTGCCCCTTTCCGGAGTGCTCAATAGCTATCGACACGTGCACACGCAGACTGAAGCCGACTTCGTGTCGATTTGATGTCACCTCCTACGTGAATCGCCAGAAGCGACCGGGTGACCGGGTGACAGAAAAACGAAATACGCCACCCGGTCGCTGGGACCGAGTGGCGTATTGACAGTGTGCGTGCACGCAGCCGGCTGCGTGACCACGAGGGGGATTACTGGCCCTTGCGTGCTCCGTAGCGCTTGTTGAAGCGCTCGACTCGGCCACCAGCATCGACAAGCTTTTGTTTGCCCGTGAAATATGGGTGGCACTCGTTGCAGAGTTCGAGGCTGAGGCTGCCCGTGCGGGTGCTCTTGGTGACGAAGGTGTTACCGCAGGTGCACTTGACGGTCACGTCGGCGTAAACGGGGTGGATGTCGGTCTTCATGACGATCTCCAAAATAGAAACGGATGAGAAATGATAGCGGCTGAAACCGGATTTCGACCCGGGTGGATCGACCGGGGTGGATCGACCCACAGTCGATCAGGTCGCTGGCTGCTTGGAAATCTCGGCAAGGAACTCATCGTTCGTACGGAAGGTCTTCAGACGATCGATGAGCAATTCGAGCCCTGGGGCAGCGTTGCCGTCAGCGGCCAGGCCGGACAGCACACGGCGCAGCTTCCAGACCATCTGCAATTGCTTGCGATCGAACAGCAATTCTTCGTGGCGGGTGCTCGAGGCGTCGACATCGATGGCGGGGTAGATACGCCGCTCTGCAAGGCGCCGATCGAGACGCAGCTCCATGTTGCCCGTGCCCTTGAACTCTTCGAAGATCGCGTCGTCCATGCGGCTGTTGGTCTCGACAAGTGCTGTTGCGAGAATCGTGAGCGAGCCGCCCTCTTCGATGTTGCGGGCTGCGCCGAAGAACTTCTTCGGCGGATACAGAGCACCGGCATCGATACCGCCCGACATGATTCGGCCCGTGGCCGGAGCGGCGAGGTTGTACGCACGACTCAGACGCGTGATGCCGTCCAGAATGATCACAACGTCTTCACCAATTTCGACCAGACGCTTGGCCTTCTCGATGCACAGCTCGGCGACGTGCGTGTGCTCGTCGCTTGGCCGGTCGAAGGTGCTCGCAATGACCTCGCCCTTGACGGTACGACGCATGTCGGTGACCTCTTCGGGACGCTCGTCGATGAGCAGCACGATGAGTTTGATCTCGGGGTTGTTGTGTTCGATCGCCGTCGCGATCGTCTTCATGATCGTCGTCTTGCCGGCCTTTGGCGGCGACACGATGATGCCGCGTTGGCCCTTACCGATCGGGCTGATGAGATCGATGATGCGCGCTGTCATGTTGGTTGGATCAAGCGAATTCTCAAGACGCAGCTTGGTGTCGGGAAACAGCGGCGTGAGATCCTCGAAGCGAGGCCGGGTACGAGCCTTTTCTGGATCGAGGCCATTCACCGTATGGATCTCGAGCATCGCGGGGTTCTTCTCGTTGCGACCGGCCGGACGGCTGAGACCAGTGACGAAGTCGCCTTTGCGCAGGCCGAACTGACGGGTGAGCTTCACCGGGATGTAGGCGTCGTCACGACTCGCGAGATATCCGTTCACACGCAAGAAGCCATAGCCCTCATCGCGCAGATCGAGATAACCGGAGACCTGGACGGGCTCGAGCGAAACCGGGACATCGCCGCCCTCCGGACGATCGCCGCGATCGCCGCGATCATTGCGGTCACCGCGATCGTTCCGATCATTACGGTTCTGGCGTGGGCCATCGTGACGCTGTCCAGCGGGGCGTTGCCCGTCATTGCGTGGGCCGTCATTACGTGGGCCGTCATTACGTGGGCCGTCGGGACGATCGCCGTCGCCGCCCTCGCCGCCCTCGCCGCGGTTCTTGTTTCGGCGGCGGCGGCGGCGGCGATTTGCGCCGACGCCATCACCGTCTTGGCCATCGGGACCCGCGTCACCGCTTTCGTCGTCGGCCGCACCGGATCCGGTGCCGCTCGGCGGTCGGGTTGCACCCTCGGTGCGGCCCGTTGAAGGGCTTGCCGGAGTCGTCTCGGTGCTGATGCCCTGGCGAATCAACTCGGCTTCCCAATCCGCAAGCGGCTCACCGTCTGCGCCAAGCATGACCTCATCCGTCGCCGGAACCGACTTCGGTGCAGCACTCTTTTGCGCCGGGGCCTTGGGTCCTGGTCGAGCCGATGCCGATGGGCGACGCGTCTCGGTTGCCAATGCAGGAGCCGATTCCGATGGCGACGCCAGCGCTGTCACCGGCACGTCCACGGCGAGTGCCGCAGTCGCGGGGGCGGCAGCGGGTGCCAGCGGCGGCGCGCCGTTACCACTCAGCGGAAGTGCACCGGTCTGCTCGAGAATCTTCTGAATCAGATCGGCCTTTTTGGCACGCGACGTGCTCTTCACGCCGAGCGCCGAGGCGATTGCGACCAACTGCTCGCGATCTTTCGATTCGAGCACTGACTGTTCGAGGGCATCCGCAGCCACGGGGTCCTACTTTCCAAGGAGTGTCCCTCACGGGACTGAGCACTGTGAGGACAGGGGACGTGCGGCGTGCAGGCGCACAACCGACGTTGGTAGACCCGCCACCAGCAAAAGGGATTCACACAGCCACGGTTCCGCCAGCGAACGATGCAAAGCTAAGTGCAGAGCGAACGACGCGGGGCGCATCGGAAAGTGCGGCCCGGGACTCCGGGCGATATGCACCCTACACACCGGTAGAGCCGAGATGCAACGCACCCACACAGATCCGGCGAGGATCGCGCCGAGAGCCACGAGGGTTTTGTGGCGGTCAGCGCCTCACGGCACGTTCGACGAACGCCTTGACTGCAGCGAGATCGTTGGCAACCAATTGTGTTCGCTCAGGCCGTTCGAGAAGGTCAGCCAGATGGCTTGGCAGCGGGGGATGCACACCCGTTGCCTTGAAGACCGCATCGGGAAACTTGGCGGGGTGCGCGGTGGCGAGTGTGACGACCGTGCGCCCATCGAGACCGGCACCGAGAGACTG
>JAYTWP010000144.1:0-3787 GCA_043743395.1 Actinomycetota bacterium
CGTGGCGCGACACCGGCGGTACTCCGCCTGTACGACGCGGCCGAGTCGGCACGCGGTCAAGGGGGCGACGGATCTCAGAACATGCTGCTCGTGCTCGACGAGGGCGATGCACGTTTGATCGATGCCGTCATGGCCATCGTCGACGACGTCGCCACATCGTTGGGTGCAACGAACCTCGGGACCGCACTCGTCGATGCCTGGATGCATCACCGCAACGACACGAGCGCTTTGCAAGCGCTCACACGCAAAGGTTTCGTCGTCGACACGCTCGAGATCGCAGCTCCCTGGTCGGCACTCGGCAACATTTTCGGTGCCGTCCGCGAAGCGATGCTCGCTGTACCGAATGCGCGTGCGGCAACCTGCCATCTCAGTCACAGCTACCTCGACGGCGCGTGCCTCTACTTCACGTTTGCGGCCACACCGCCGCCTGCTGAGGTCGAAGCCACCTACATCGCACTGTGGGACGCCGGCCAACGCGCCGTGCTCGCGCACGGTGGAAACCTCTCGCACCACCATGGAATCGGACTCAACCGCAGCCGCTTCATGGTTGAAGCGCTCGGCCCGGCCCACGATGTCCTCGTCGCGCTCAAACAGGCTCTTGATCCAAACGGCATTCTCAATCCGGGCAAGATGGCCATGCCGTCGCCGTTCGGGCAACCGGCGTGGCCATGAGTACTCGTTGGGACATCACCGCGCTCAAGCAGGGGGCCGCCGTCGCGCTCGTCTTTGCCGTGCCCTTCTCGATTGCCTCACGTCTGGTTCATGATCACAATCCCAAGAGCAGCTTCGTCGTGCCCTTGGTTCTTGCCGCAATCATCGGCTTTGTACTCGGCTCAGGGGTCGCCGCATGGCGGCAGCGATCAGGCACTCCCCTGTCTCACGGCATTGTCACGGCAACAGGCACCTACGCCGCGGTGCAGGGCACGATCGTGATCATCAACCTCATCCGTGGTGCCGACATTCGTTGGTTCGCTATCTTCTTCAATCTCACTGTGACCCTCAGTGCCGGCTGCGTCGGCGGGCTGCTGGGCATGGCACTACAACGTCAGGGACTGGAGCCACGACGATGAGCATCCTCGTCATCGATGTCGGCACGAGCGGATTGCGCTCGGCCATTGTGACCGCTACAGCAACGGTCAACCACGTCGAGTACAGACCGTTCGCTCCAACCACGCCAGCACCCGGGCTCGTCGAGTTCGACGCGGTCGGTATGGGACGCGCCGTCCTCGAGGTTGCCCACGCAACGCTGGCAAGTTCGTCTGACCGTGTTGACGCCGTTGGTATCAGCGCGCAGCGCGCATCTACCGTTGTGTGGGACCGTGCAACCGGTGAGCCGATCGGGCCGTCGCTCGGTTGGCAGGACCTTCGCACCGTCTTCGACTGCATCATGGCCAAGGCAAGTCACGGTTTGGCCCTTGCCCCTAACCAGTCGGCGACAAAGGTGGCATGGCTGCTCAATACCTACGATGCCGACCGGTCGCGCGACCTGTTGTTCGGTACCGTCGACACCTGGATTGCATGGGTCGTTTCCAACGGGGCGCTGCACATCACCGATCACACGAATGCAGCCGTCACCGGCCTGTACGACACGGGTACCCGTTCGTGGTCCACACGTGCGTGCGAGGCACTCGGCATCCCGATGCGGATGCTGCCCTCCATCGTCGACTCTAGCGGTGAGCTTGGTACCGCGACGGCGTTGCCAGGCGCTCCAATGATCGGCGGACTCGCCGGCGATCAGCAGTCGTCACTCGTCGGCCAAGGATGCGTGCACCCCGGACAGGCAAAGATCACCTTCGGCACAGGAGGCATGCTCGATCTCTGCACCGGCGCCGAGGCGCCCACCAATCCCAACCGCAGCAGCCATGGCACCTTCCCTATCGTTGCCTGGACTCGCGAGGGTCAAGCCACCTGGGGCATCGAGGCGATCATGCTGTCGGCGGGCACCAACGTGGAATGGCTGCGCGACGACCTCGGCATCATCGATACCGCAGCCCACAGCCACGATGTCGCGGCGCAATGCGAGACGACGGACGGCGTGGTCTATGTGCCGGCATTGCTCGGGCTCGGAACACCACATTGGGACTACGGCGCACGCGGTACCCTGCTAGGTATCACCCGCGGCACAGGACGCGCGCACATCGCTCGTGCAGTGCTGGAAGGCGTCGCTCACCGAGGAGCAGACCTTGTCGAGGCAGCGCAGGCAGACAGCGGCCTCTCCATCGGGACTCTGCGCATCGATGGCGGGATGAGCGAAAACCCCACCTTTGTCCAGGCGCTGGCCAATGCCTCTGGTCGTACGGTCGAGGTATCGCCGGTGACCGAGGCAACAATGCTTGGTGCGGGTTACCTTGCCGGCCTTGCAGTGGGTACGTGGACTCACCTCGATGAAGTGGCAGACTCTTGGTCGCCCGCAATCGTGGTCGAGCCGAGCGCATCACTCGACCGCGAGCGTTGGCACGAGGCGGTTCAACGATCATCACGTTGGATACCTGACCTATCGGCACTCGACTTCTAGAGTTGCTGCGCATACCTCCGGCCGAGAAAGCTAGAGGAAACTTTCGAAAGGACCTTGGTTCGTGGACATCAAGCAAGCGGCACCCGGCACGAGAGCCGCACGGCCCACAGCCGAATCGGCACCGGTCATTCGACGACGCCTCTTCGCAGCTGGCGCCTCCGGCGTAGCAGTCTCGCTCTTGCCGTGGCTCGGCAATCGTGCGAGCGCAGCACCCAAGACGGTGCCACCGAACTCCGGAGGCGACACCACGACAACCGCCACCACAGTTCCCGCACCCACCACGACCGCACCACCCAAGCGCCCGACCGCTGCCGACACCACGCTGCTCCAATTCGCACAGACAATCGAGCTGGCCATTCGCGACCTCTACGACGTCGCGCTCGGCGCGAAGTCGTTCGAAGGAGCCACGGCTAAGGCGATCACCGCGATCCGCGAAGCGCATGAAGCGTATGCGCAGTCGATCTCAGGGATTATTGGGGGCAAGGCTCCTGGCACCCGCAGCGACAAGTTGTTCAGCGCATTGCGTAGCGATTTCACCGGCAACGCAGCGTCGGTTGCTCGTGCCGCTGCCAATCTCGAGAACATCGCCGTCGCCACACACACAGACATTCTTGGTGCGCTCGTCGGCATCGATGCCGCCGCCTTAATCGCATCGATCATCGTGGTCGAATCGCGGCACGCCACGGTGCTCAACACACTTGCCGGCGCCACAAAACTCTCAGACCAGCTTGCCAGCGATGGCGCTGCCCTCTCGCCCTCCGACTACCCAGTGAAGTGACCGCGATGCACAATCAGACATCCTCCGAGATCTCCTTTGCCGATCAACCGATGAGCCGCCGCGGTCTGCTTCGCGTCGGTGGCCTGACCATCTCGATGGCCGCGCTCGTGGCCGCTTGCGCCGACCAAGCCTCCGAGAGGAACCCAGCACGTGTGGGCGAGGCGTCTCCCCCGCCCAAGCTGCCCGACGCCGCAGTGACCGATGGCGTGCTCTTTCGCACGGCAACATCCATCCACTACAGCATCATCGATTCGCACAACATCACCAAGAAACTGGGCAAGTTGAGCGCAGCTCAAACCGCTATCGTCGACGCCTACATCGCTGCGAACAAGAGCGCTATCAAAGCACTCCAAAAGCTCTCCGAGACCGCCGGCTCGAAGCGTTGGACATGTGCCAACCCTCGCTTCGACCGCGTCATCCTCGGCCCGATCCAACAACACATCACCGGCCGTCGCAAGGAAGGCAGCGAGGAAACCGACGTTGCCCCGAGCGAC
>JAYTWP010000145.1:0-4363 GCA_043743395.1 Actinomycetota bacterium
AGGCCGAGCAGCGCAGCACTGCGAACATCGAAACGCTCCCGATATCGCACTGCCATGAGAATGATGAGCACGACAAACAGCGTCAGCAACGTTTCGGACATCACCAGTGAGTCACTGAGCCAGACGTTCGGGTACACAGCAGCGATTGCAGCAGCGATCACACCGACAAGTCGGCCCCCGATGCGACGACCCATCGTCGCGATCAGTGGGATCGCGACGATGCCGATGATCGTCATCGTCGCGCGTTGCCAGAACTGCGGGTGAGAGAGCAGGCTTGCGGGCGTGACGACGATGGACGTCAACGGAGGATGTTCAGCACCCGGCAGCACACCCCAGTTCTGGAACGGGCCACTCGCCTCTTTGAACCACTTTCCGTGCGCGTTGTTGGACGCCTGAATGCTGTAATACCAGGCGTCGCCGTAGTGCAATGGCACGTTCCACTTCGAGATCAGCATGATCAATCGCCACGCCGCACCAACGAGTGCGATGGCGGCGACAAACCGGTGAAAGAGTTGCTCCCGCTCGGCCATCACGAGCGGTTCGTGATCAGCCTCAACCCGCTGGTGCGTCGACATCCATTCGCACAGAAACTAGTGCAGCTCGGTAGCGTTGCTCTTCATGGCAGCCGTGGTCAATCACCTTCATTTCAAGGATCCTGTCGACGCCACACTGCTCGCTCGAGCAGAGACCGAGCTCGGACCGGCGATGCGTGCCATCACGAGCTTTCGGGGATTTCACATGATCCAAATTTCGGATCGCCACGTCATCCTCATCATCATGGCCGACACCGTGCAGGCGCTCGACAAGATCGCCACCGAGGTCGGCTCACCGTGGATGCTCGCTCACGTCGTCCCGTTCCTGGACCGCCCGCCACAAAGACACATCGGCCCGACCATCGCGTCAGTTGTGCCGTAAGTAAGCCGGCACGCATGCCGGCGACTGCGAGACTTTCGAGTGCGTCAACGACGGCTTACGCGCTGTTGGCGCGCACCGGCAAGCCTGAGCGCGACTTGCACCACCGTCCACAACGGGGCGACGATCAGCACGACCCGAACTGCTGTGATGTCGCGTTGCGCAATAGCGAGCCAGGTCATCGAGCCCAGCCACGCCAGCATGAATGCAATCGATATAGGGCGATGTTCGCGTACGGAGACTGGATGGGCGAACTGCACGCGTGACAGCGTGAGCCCGATGAAGACGACGCATAGGATCAGCGTGACCCAGGAGTTGGGGTGCAACAAATACAGCGTTGGGATGATCATGTTCCACTCGGCGGGGAAGCCGTTGAACCAACCATCTTCCGTCTCTTGGTCTGTTCGCGACATCCACAGCGCGCTGACGAACAGAATCGCGAATCCGAGCGGGCCGATGGTCTTTGTCGGCAGATCACTGAATCTGTACAAGAACGCAACTGGCACGATCGTACATGTGAAGTAGTCGATGATGAGGTCGAGCGAGTTGCCGTTGAGCGTGGGGACGCGGTTACGGACATCGAACTTGCGCGCAATCGGACCGTCGATGCCGTCGAGTACCAGCGCACCGACGAGCCACAGGATCGCCGCCCGGGCATGGCCCTCGATCACCGAATTCAGGCCCAAGTAACCGACGATCACGCCGCTGGCTGTCAGCGCGTGGATGGCCCACGCTGTACGAATGTGGTGTCGGGTGTATTGCTCGGTCGTGTTTGACATTCTCGTTCAGGAAGGGGTTGGCAGACTTATTCAGGAGCCGACGAATTCACGCCGGTCGATGTTGTCGATGTCGGACGTGATTCCGCTGTTGATGTCGGCGGTGGTGTGAACCGACTCAACGCCTTTGATCTGAATGAGCCTGGTGATGGCAAGACCTTGATTGTGCCATGCCACGGGGGTCTCGAGTACCACAACTCCATCATGGACGCGTACGTCACGGATCGATGGGTCTGCCCGAAGGATCGGATCTGCGGACAACGATGCCCGAACCTTGGCCTCAAGCTTGAAGTCTTGACTGTTTGGTCTCGTCGCGGGTGTCACAGTTCGCTTGGCAAAGCTTGCCCAGCGGACTACGTCGCGACGGTTGGCCCAAAGAAAGGTCAACGCTGCAGCGCGATACATCGATCGGAACGGTTTGCGGATGGTCTTCAACATGGTTCTCCTTCGTCAACGGGTGGTGTTCGAATCGATCACCAGTAGTGAGCGCGACCGCCGATGCGGCGACCGGAACGACCGACCAACATCAGCACCAAGCCCACAACGAGCAGGATCACACCTACTGTCCACAGGATCGGAATCCCGGCGACGAGGCCTATGAGCATGAGTACAACTCCAAGAATAATCATGCTTCTCTCATGCCCGATATCTCGCCCACGCAAACATCAACATCAGCGATTGAGTGCTCGAACCGCGCAAAGGTCTGGCCACTCTTCCAACGCCCGATGCAGCAGCACGAACGACGACGCCGCAGCGAATAGCCTCTGAGAATGTCACGACGAACCTTCGCCACGTTCCTCGGTGCGTTGGCCGTGTTGCCAGTGCTCGTCGTGTGTGTGAGTCCAACCGCGGCTTTCGCCGCTGGCGATGGACTGACCTTCGCGAATACCACCACCTATACCATCGATCCTGCGGCAGGAGTCGTGCGGGTCGTGTCGGAGATGACGTTGACCAACACCATCGCCGACACACGCGATGGCAACGTCATCACGAGCCACTACTTCTCCGGCTTCTCTTTGCCGGCCCCGGCTGACGCACAAAACGCTCGAGCGACAACGGCGAACGGCAGGGCTTTGAGGCTCACCAAACGCCCGGCCTCGAACTCCAACAGTTTCGTGCTGTACGAGATCACATTTGCCAACGACTTGTTGTACCAACAGACAGCACGCGTCAACGTCTCGTACGACATCACCGGCCTACCACCTCGGTCGGACAACCCATCGCGAGTGAATTCCGCCTATGCCGCATTTGACGCGTTCGGCGTCGGCGACGAAGGCAAGGTCACCGTGCGCGTGGTAGTCCCGGCGGGCTTCACGAGCGACACCTTCGGCAATGACGCCTCTATCACGACCGAGGATGGCAACACGGTCTACACGGCTACCAACATCCCAAATCCCAACGAGTTCGACATCTTCATCTCCGCGCGCAACGACGCGAACCTTGCTCAAACCGACGTCACCTCGAAGAACAACAATCAGTTCAATCTGCGCAGTTGGCCAGGTGACGCGGGGTGGCAAACCTTTGTCACGACACAGCTCAACGACGGCGAGCCGGAGCTGAGCAAACTGATCGGCCAAGCCTGGCCCATCAAGGACAAGGTGGAAGTTCGCGAGGCCTACACGCCGTACCTTTACGGGTACGCCGGTTGGTTCAGCGCCAGTAAGAACCTGATCGAGATCGGTGAGGACCTCGATCAGGAGGTCGTACTGCACGAACTGTCGCACGCGTGGTTCAATGACGAGTGGTTCAGCGATCGATGGATCAACGAAGGCCTCGCCCAGGTGTACTCGAACATGGCGGTGTCCGTGTTGGGTGGGGCGCCGAAGTCGCCAGATACCGTCGATGCGAACGATGCGGGATTCGTGCTCCTCAATGACTGGAGTAACCCCAGCTTCACGAGCGGCGCAGATACCAGCGAGAAGTATGGATACAACGCGGCGTTCTCAGTCACAAAGACAATCGTCGATGAAGTCGGCGAGGAGAGGATGCGCGACGTCTTTGCGGCCACAGCTGACAAGTCGATTCCATATGCCGGGCGCAGCGCGACTGAGAAGCTCAACTCGGTAGGCGACTGGCGTCGATTTCTCGATCTTCTCGAGGAGGTTGGCGGATCGAAGGCTGCCGAGGATCTGTTCAGCAAGTACGTCGCCACGTCCACCCAGATCAGCACATTGAAAGAGCGCACCGCCGCCCGCGATGCCTACCACCAACTCATCCAAGATGGCGGCGACTGGCGTGCTCCATACGCCGTCCGTCGCGAGATGTCGACGTGGGACTTCGCCAGCGCGACGAGTTTGATCAAGGACTCAGAAGGCGTGCTCGCTCTCCGCAACGAACTTGATGCGAAGGCCAAGAAGATCGACAGCGCTTACCCGGCCACCTATCAGGGCGACTATGAAGCGGCCGACAAGGACCTCAAGGCGGTGACCAAGGAGGTGCAGGGCGAGATCGCTGCGGCCGACGCGGTGCTCGCCGCTACGACTGAGAACAGCAAGAGCCGTGGGTTATTCGACAAAGTCGGTCTGATCGGAACGAGCCTTCCGAACCTGCTCAGCGAAGCCAAGAGTGCGTTCTCGCAGGGTGACCAAAAGGCCGCCGAACTCAACGCCAACAAGGTAATTGACACACTGCGGGACGCAACCGATCTCGGTAAGCAGCGCGCGTTGTTCGCTCTT
>JAYTWP010000146.1:0-1824 GCA_043743395.1 Actinomycetota bacterium
CCATCCGGAATGTGACGTTGCGCTGGCGGCGCAAGATGCCGCGGACCGCGTAGGCGATGTCGTCGCTGCCGAGTCCCGCCGTCGCAACCTGATACAGCATCGGCTGAAAGGTGTGGAAGTTGTTCGCATCGATGACAGTGACATCGACATCGGCTTCACGGAGGCCCTTCGTCACAGCCAGCCCGCCGAAACCGGCGCCGATCACCACCACCCGATGACGACTGCTCATGGGTCCCAGGCTAGGACGGCATCACTGCGCTGAGGCCACAACCGGAGCGCGTCGGCGGACCACAGCTCGAACCGACGATCGGCGAGCGCTACCGGGCTGGTGCGCTCCGTCGGGTCGAACCACATCATCGTGCCGGGCAACCGAAGTGTCCGAAGGTGGCCCGGCTATTGCGCTCGCCCATCCAGTGCGGGGGCCGGGCAGGGAACCGAAGTCGACGCTGGAACGTCCAAGCTCTGTGCCTCGGATCGTCATTCTGTTGATTGCCGTCCTATGTATCGCTGCCTGCGACTCCACCCTGACACAGGGGAGGGATCGAGATCTTCCACGGTCCGGTCCTGGACGACGACCGCACACTCATTCATCGCGACTTCTACCCCGGCAACGTGTTGTGGCACCGACGAATCGTGTCGGGTCTTGTCGATTGGGAGGTAGCCAGTGTCGGCCCTCGTTCGATAGATGTCGTCCACTGTCGGATCAACCTGCTCTACCAAGGCGTCGATGCTGCCGACGCGTTCACTCGGGAGTGGGAGACGGCCATAGGGCGCGTTTCCCATCGTTGGGCAGACATCGCCACGATCGTCGGGTTCCTCGATGCCGAACGCCGACAGCCCTCACCGCAACGCAAGCGGCACGACATCGAGACCATGCTGCGGCAGGCCGTCAACGAACTCGACAGCCCCTACCTAGCCGCCCGCACAGAACGCGCGCCAGTGGCCCGCCCGAACATCCTCGATCACCCTAATGGGCGCACACCGAGCCGGCGATCTGCATCCGGACCGGACCGCTTTCGGACCGCCCGTCATGCTGGGCCAATTCGCGTAACTCCTCGCGAAACGCGATTTCGCGACCCCTGCCCCGCGAAAAGCATTAGAAGAACCATTAGAAGTCGGACCCGTGAACGACGAAGCCCTGGCCCGCCGTAGTGGCTGACCAGGGCTTTCTTAGTGGCGGGGGCAGTGTGTTGCGTCGGCAGGATTTGAACCTGCGACACTCGGGTCATCAGCCCACTCTCGGTCGATTGCTGCGCACCTGGTAGAAGGCTTTTCACCTGCTCAGAACGCATTTCGTGTTGACCGCTGTTCCCCTCTGAGTACCGCTGTTTACCGTTGTGTTAGTACATGGATGGTACATATTCCGCGGCCGCCGTGTGGTCAGCCGCCACCCCGTGATGTGGCGTCGGGTACTTGTGACATCTCCGAGCAATTCGCGTTGGACATGACCCGTGGTCAGGCAACTTGGACGGCATCGATCAGGTTGGAAGGAACCGTTTCGGGAAAAGACACGACGAGGTGTCGATCGAGCGCTGTGGCAACGCGCGCGAGCGTGTCGAGTCGGTTACGGGCGCCGCCACCTTCCTCAAGTCGAGAGATCACCGACTGTGTGGTCCCCATCTTTACGGCCAGCTCACGTTGGCTCAGCCCAGCTTCGGTGCGCAGGTCGTAAATGAGCTGGCCGAGCGCGAGGTCGTGCTCGACACCGACGCGCGTCTCGGCGTTGGGCATCCGTCGGTTGTTCTTGATGTCGTCCCAGCGGGAGTAGTTGGCCATGCTCGTCTCTCTTTCTATGGATTCTCGCGGGCGCAGACCGCGGCGGCT
>JAYTWP010000147.1:0-4520 GCA_043743395.1 Actinomycetota bacterium
CTACGGTGCTGCTCGGGCCAACAGCGCGCACTCCGGAATGGGCACCACCGTGACGGCGCTGGCGATTCTGCACGCCGAACCGGGCGGCGGTGAAGGTGCGAACGAAGAACGTCTCGTGCTGCTCAACGTCGGTGATTCGCGCACGTACCGGTATCGGCTCGGCCGTCTGCAACGCGTCACAGTCGATCACAGCTACGTCCAGGAACTGGTGGCCACCGGCCACATCAGCGACGAGGAAGCTCGAACCCACCCGCGCCGCAACATCGTCACCCGCGCCCTCGGCATCGAGCCAACGGTGCGCTCCGATGTGTGGAGCCTGCCCATCGTGCGCGGCGATCGTTTCGTTCTGTGCAGCGACGGGCTTGTGGACGAGGTTCCCGATCACGAGATTGCTGACCTCGTTGGGTCAGTCGCTGAGCCACAGGCTCTTGCCGAACAACTGATCGACATCGCCAACCGTCACGGTGGTCGCGACAACATCACGGTGGTCGTCGTCGACGTGCTCTCCGGCAGCGAGCCACCAGATCCAACGGATGAGATCGCGTTCGATCCGTCATGGGCCGAAGGAACCGAGGAACCAACCGTCTGGGCCGACGACGCAGACGAGACCGCTGCCGTGGCTGCCGTCGCCGCGACTGCAGCCGTGCCTGCAACAGCCGCTGTGGCTGCGGAATTCGACCCTCCGACCGCACCGTTGCCACTGCCAGACACAGCGAGTCCGGACACGGCGAGTCCAGACACACCAAGTAACGACATGGCGCCAACAGAAGCATTCGATCTCGAATCAGCGACGCTCAACGCCACCGCCACACAGGTCCTCCCGACAGCCACACAGGTCCTCCCGACAGCCACGCAAGTTCTCGCCACAGAGGACGCGATACCGACCAAGTCACGGCGCCGTCGTCGGCTCACGATCGGGACGTTCTTCTTCGCGTTCGCTCTCGCACTCATCGCTACCATCACGCTCACGCTCGTCGCGGTCCATGCGCGAAGCGGCTATTTCGTCGGCTTCGATGGCGACACCGTGGTGGTTTACAAGGGTCAGCGCGACTCACTGTTGTGGTTCGGTCCTACGGTCAATGCGCCCAGCACGAAGAAGCGCCAAGACCTCGACCCGACGATGATCAACGTGATCAACAGCAAGCCAACGTTCGGTTCGCCCGAAGAGGCCGCCAAGTTCATCGCTAACGAGGTCACCGTGACAACGACGGTGGAGTCAACCACCACCACGAGCACGACGGTCGCCGCGTCCTCCACCACGAACGTGACCGCCAGCTCAGTCGCAGGACCCTGATGCGCGCACTCTCACGTCGGTCGACCGAACTCGGGTTGATCATCATGGCGGGTGTCCTCACCGCAGGGATGTACGCGCTCGCCGCGCTCGGCAAAAACGCCACCATCCCACCGGTGATCGTTCCGTTCTTAATCGTGCTGTTGGGTCTGTTGTTGGTTGCGCACTTCGCGACCCGCAAACTCGCCCGAGGCGCGGACGCGACGCTGTTACCTCTCGCTGCGATTCTGCACGGCATCGGCTACGTCATGATCACGCGTCTGAACGATCATCTCGCTGGTTTGCAGACCACGTGGACATTCGTCGCCATTGCCGCGTACGTCGCGACGTTGCTCGTCGTACAGCGCGCGCCCGATCTCGCTCGATACAAATGGACATTCTTCGTTCTCGGCGCCGGCCTGCTGTTGTTGCCGATGGTGCCAAAGGTTGGGCGCAGTGTCGGCGGTGCGCGCATCTGGGTTCGTATCGGTCCCATCAACTTCCAGCCTGGTGAGTTTGCGAAGATTCTGCTCGCGCTGTTCTTCGCCGGCTATCTGTACGAGCGACGCGAACTCATCGCCGCCAGTACATGGCACATCGGGCCCCTCCATCTCCCCGAACCGCGCCATTTCCTGCCGATTGTGCTCGCATGGATCTTTTCTGTCGTGGTGATGGTGGGCCAAAAGGACCTCGGCTCATCGCTGCTTTTCTTCACGCTCTTTGTCGTGATGTTGTGGGTCGCGACCGAACGCGCAACTTTTCTGGTGATTGGTTTCGCATTGTTCGGCGGCGCGGCCTACATGTCATTTCGCATGTTCACGCACGTGCAGGACCGCGTCCACATCTGGCTCGATCCATGGAGCCAATATCAGGGCAAGGGCTACCAGATCGTGCAAGGGCTATTTGCGATCAGCGATGGCGGCGTTGGCGGTGCTGGTCTCGGCCAAGGCCACCCCAATCTGATTCCCGCGGTACAGAACGACTTCATCTTCGCGGCGATCGCCGAGGAGTTGGGCCTGATCGGTGCCACTGCCGTGCTCATCTCATTCCTGTTGATGGTGGGGGCTGGCCTACGCATCGCAATCCGTGCGGAGCGAACATTCGAGAAGTTGCTCGCCGTCGGCCTCACGACTCTGCTCGGCGTTCAAGCATTCATCATCATCGGTGGTGTCATTCGCGTCGTGCCGCTCACGGGCATCACGCTGCCGTTCGTGAGCTACGGCGGTTCCTCACTCGTTGCCAACTATGTGTTGCTCGCGCTACTCATTCGCGTGAGTGACAGCACGGCACGTCAGATCGGCGAACTACCCGACGATCCCACAATCACCGAGCGATATGCCGCCTGGCAGCTGCGACGACGCCTCTTACGAAATCCGCCGAGCGCGCCAGGCACTCCAGATGTTTCCTCGGGCACGTCCGCCGACGAACAAGACGTAACCGTCTGGCAGCCCGCGCCATGAACAAACAGATCAAACGACTCACAGCTGCGCTCTTGGCCTGCTATCTGATTCTGTTCGTGCAGCTCAACGTGCTGCAGGTGGTCAGGCGTCCACAGATCGAAAGCAACTCGAACAACAGCAGAGCAGTGCTACGCGATTTCGACAAACCGCGTGGTGAAATCGTGACGGCCGACGGCGTGGTCGTCGCGACCTCTCAACCTTCCGCCGACACCAAGTTCAAGTACCAACGCGTCTACCCCCAGGGTGACTTGTTCGCGGACGTCACCGGCTACTACACATTCGGGTTCGGTGCGACGAAGGTCGAGAAGAAATACAGCGCCGTGCTGTCCGGTCGAACAGGTGCGCAACAGTTGAGCAGCATCGCCAACATCTTCAGTGGCGCCGATGCGACGGGGTCGGTGCGGCTCACCATGCGCGCCGACATCCAACAGGTGGCCAAAGACGCGCTCGGCGCTCGCGAGGGCAGCGTGGTCGTGCTCGACCCGAAGACAGGCGCTGTGTTGGCGATGTGGAGCTATCCCACATATGACCCCAATCAGGTCGCCGTGCATGACAACACGCAAGCCAAAAACGTGCTCGCATTCCTCAACGCCTCACCCGGCAAGCCCCTTCTCGCGAACGCCTACCAAGAGCGCTACATGCCAGGCTCCACATTCAAGATCATCACGACGGCGACCGCGATCGAAGCGGGCGTCATCAACTTCGACAGCTTCTGGCCAAACGAAACCAGTTTCACACCCCCTCAGACGACCAATCCCATCCAGAACTACGGCGGACACATCTGCGGTGGCGATCTGCGCGAGGTGTTCCGACGCAGCTGCAACACGCCGTTCGCGCGTACGTCGGTCTTGGTAGGTGCCGAGAAGATGGTTGCCGGGGCGATGGCATGGGGCATCGGCGAACCGCTCCCATTCGATCTGCCCGGTTCTGCGACGTCACACTTCGGCGAAGTGAGCGACTTCGCCAACGCGATTCCGAAGTTGGCCATCCGCGGGTTCGGCCAGGATGACGACTCGATCGTGCCGATGCACATGGCGATGTTCGCAGCCACGATTGCCAACGGCGGACAGATGATGGCGCCGTACGTCGTGGATGCAACGCTTGATCACAGCGGCAAGGTGCTGTCCAAAACCGCGCCAACCGTCTGGAAGACACCGATCACACCGCAGACGGCAGCGATGATGAACGAGTTGATGGTGGGTGTCGTCGTCAACGGCACCGCATCGTGCTGCATGAAGCTCGCCAACGGAATCTCGGCCGCGGCGAAGACAGGTACGGCACAGCTGAATGCCACCGGGCAACCACAACGCTCACATGCATGGATCACCGCATTTGCTCCAGCTGAGAATCCGCAATTCGCGGTGGCAGTAATGCTGAAGGGCACCACCGACGAGATCAGCGCAGGCACCGGAGGTAAGCTCGCCGGACCGATCGCCAAGACAATCCTTGACTTCGCGCTCGCGCATCCGTTGGGTTAGTGGACCACGATGCGGCGACGACCATGAACCAGCGGGTGACACAACATCGAATGAGCGACATCAGTAACCTCAGTTGGCGCCATTTGTGCGCTCCCGAATCGCAGTACACGGCGGCCCACATGGTCCGTTCGCAATCAGGCAGGAATCAGTGACAGAGAGCGGTGAACGCACGGTCCTCAACGACCGTTACGAGATCGATTCGCGCATAGGCCGCGGCGGCATGGCCGACGTGCTCTTGGCGCGCGACCTGTTGCTCGATCGTCCCGTCGCGATCAAGGTGCTGTTTGCCGAGTTTGCAACCGATCCCAACTT
>JAYTWP010000148.1:0-3302 GCA_043743395.1 Actinomycetota bacterium
GAGGGTTCCGACGAAGCTGACAGCGCAGACAGCACCGCACGGCGACGACGTCTCGAAGAACTCCGACAGCTCGTCGCCGATGCGTTACGCCGAACGCGCCAGCTCGCCTTTGAGCTGCGCCCGACCGTGCTCGACGATGTTGGTTTGGCACCCGCGCTCACGCGTCTCGTGGCAGATGTCGCCGATCGGTCAGGGTTGGTCGTGGATGCCGTCGTCGATTCGATGCCGGGCTACGCAGAAGTGAAATCCGACGTCGCCACCGTCGTGTACCGGGTCGTTCAGGAGGCGTTGACGAACGTCGTTCGTCACGCGCAAGCAACCAGCGCAAGCGTCGCGGTTACCGCAGTCTCGGGATATCTGAGGGCATTGATCGAGGACGACGGCATCGGATTCAATCCCGCCGAGAATAGAGATGGCCACCTTGGCTTGCAAGGAATGAACGAACGCGCCGAACTCGTCGGTGGCACCGTTCGCGTCGTTTCCACACCAGGTTCCGGGACAACAGTTGTGCTGGAAGTGCCAATTGTCTGACGATGACGTGATCCGAGTTGCGCTCTGCGACGACCACGGCATCGTACGCAGCGGGCTGAGACGCATCCTTGATGCTGAGGCCGATCTCGAGGTGATCGGCGAAGCGGGCACCGTCCATGACGCCGTTGCGCTTGCGCGTGAGCAGCGACCCGACGTGTTCGTGATGGACCTCGGCCTCCCAGATGGAAGCGGCATCACCGCCACCACTGAGGTCCGACGCGTGAGCCCAACCACACGAGTATTGGTGCTCACCGTCCATGACGACGTTGCGTATCTGCGCCGCGCATTCGAGGCCGGCGCAGACGGCTACATGGTGAAAGAAGCAGCTGACGTCGAACTGGTCCAGGCTGTCCGTCAAGTCGCATCCGGGCGACAGTACGTCCACCCGACACTCGGCGCTGCCCTTCTCGCCGCCGACGTTCCCCCCGCACGTCTACACGGTCCCGGTGGTGATTTATCCGAACGCGAGATCGAAGTGTTGCGTTGCATTGCGTTGGGCCTTACCAACGGTGAGATCGGTGAGCAGCTCTACGTTTCAGTACGTACCGTCGAGACCCATCGCGCCCATATCCAGCAAAAGCTCGACATCCGTAGCCGCGCCGAGCTGGTCCGCTACGCCCGCGACGCTGGACTGCTGACCGAGGAGCTTCCACCTTCGTGAGCAACCGCAGCGCAACTCCGTAGTTCTCGCGGATGCCTGCTCAGGAGCAAAGCGCGACGATGCACCCGTGAACGGCGAACGCTGCCCGGTGTGTGACAGCTCCCCGCGAGTACTGATCGCGATCACGCACCTCGCGATGCGGCGCCTGATCCTCGAACTACTCGAACACGAGCACGGTTGCTGGCAGGCCTTCCTCCTCGACCGAGAACTCGACGCGGCGATGCACGAGTTGGAACCAGATCTGGTCGTCATCGACGCTGCTGCCTTCCCCGGCTGCTGCCACGATCGCTCCGCCAGCTACCCACGCGATCGGATCGTCGTCGTTGGCCCCGAACCTGACGCGGCCTACATGACCGCCGCGCTCCGTGACGGAGCCGGTGGCTGGGTTGCACGAGACGACATCGCTGACCGGCTCAGCACCGAGATGCGCCAGGCGCTCGGCTGCATCCACGGACCATGTCCACCCTTGACCACCACAACCGAGCGATACGGGTCAGTAGAGCACCGCAGCTCGATTCGGTAGCGAAGACGGATGCCACCAACCGGTTCGAGGGCGGATGATCGGTACAGAACCAAGGAGTCACCAATGACCGAGTTCCTCGCAACGAACTGGCTGTGGATCGTCTTCCTCGCGATGATGCTCGCCATGCACCGACACGGAGGTTGCGGCATGCACAGCCATCACCAACACCACCAAACAGAACGCGACATAGAACCTGTCGATATAGAACCTGTCGATCAGGTCGCGAACGGAAAGAGAACATCATGAGCACCCACAACCAACTCCTACGACCACAGCACACGCCACGTCGCCACCTCAGCGTGAACATCACGCCAACAGAGCGAGCCGGACGCATCGTCCTCGGTACAGCGGCCGCCATCGCCGCGATCGTGCTCCTCACCAGCGCAACTTCAGGCCTCGTAGTCTTCCTCGAGATATTGCTCGCCGCCGCCGGCATCGACCTCGTTGTCACCGGAGCACTCGGACACTGCCCCTTATATCAAAAGCTTGGTTTCGTACCCAAGTCGATGAGGGGCCTGCCATGACCGACCAACCTCGCCTCTCACCAACGGTCGGCCACCGCGGCCACGGCTGGATGATGATGGTTTGTTGTATCCCCATGCTCATCATTGCGGTGTTCCTCGTCGCAACCGGCGCGGTCAGCGCCAGCTTCCTTCTCGCTGCTGTGCTGTGCACCGCAATGATGGCTCTGATGATGCGCGGCATGAACCACGCGAGCAGTCCCGACGTTGTACGCGACCAGCGCTCCTCGAGCGACAGCCATGAACACCACCACTCGCCATCGACCTGAGCACATCGCCGTCGGAACGGACGGCTCGATTGCATCGCATGCCGCCGCGCGCTGGGCCATCGACCACGCCCAACCCGGTGACACCGTCACGCTCGTGCACGTCTGGCACCCCTCACCCGTCACAGTCGAGACCGGGCTCGTCGACCCACAGGACGACTCGGGCGCACGTCACTTCGTCGCCCACGAACTCGCCCGGATCGAGGCACTCCCACGCGAACGAAGCGTCACTGTCAGAGCACTCGCCCTTCGCGGCGATCCCCGTGACGCCCTTTGCGGCTACGCAGCCGACCTCTTGGTCATCGGCGCAGGAGGTCACGGAGGACTGATCGGCGCAGTGCTCGGGTCGGTGAGTGCACGCGTCGTGCGCCGTATCCACGTGCCACTCGTCATCGTGCCAGCCTCCGTCGATGCTGGTGGGTCGGTACTGTCGACATGAGAGCCATTGCTCATCTACAACGGAACATCGGACCAGCGATGACGTGCGGCCTCACACCTGCCGCGCCGAAGCACCAGCTCAGCGCCCGCAGCATCCGCCACGGCGCGATCGCTGCAGTGGTGATGGCACTGTTTTACCTCGCAGTCGTGCGCGCCGCTTCGGGTTCTTGGAATCACCTCGGGGAGCAAGCTCGAAAAGACTGGTACTACCTCGTTGCAATCGTTGTCGGCTTCGGTGCGCAGGTCACACTCCTATCGGAGCTGCGACATCGTCACCGCTTCGGCCGCAGCGCATCAGTCACGGGCGGCGTGGGTGCAGGCGCGTCCACAGCGGGCATGATCGCGTGTTGCGCACACCATCT
>JAYTWP010000149.1:0-7199 GCA_043743395.1 Actinomycetota bacterium
GGCGTCGCGGCGCAGGCGAAGTCCGATCTCATCACCGCGTACAACGACGCTGCCGGGCGCGCAACCATTGTGACGGTCAGCGCCGATCTTGGTAGCACCACACTCGTCCCCGGTGTGTATACCGGTGGCGCGCTGAGCCTGACAGGAACAGTGACGCTCGACGGCCAAGGCGACCCGAACTCCGTGTTCGTCTTCCAGACTGCCAGCACGCTGATCACTGCGAGTGCAAGCAAGGTCGCGCTCATCAATGGTGCATCTGCGTGCAATGTGTTCTGGCAGGTCACCAGCTCCGCAACGCTTGGAACCAATTCGTTGTTCGTCGGTACTGTGCTTGCGCTGACATCGATCGCGGCCGCCACGGGTGCGTCGATCAACGGACGATTACTCGCACGCAACGGTGCTGTCACTCTCGACTCGAACACGTTCACGAGCCGAGCATGCGCCTCAGGCAGCACCGCCACGACAACACCGGGCGGCACTGCAACGACGACGCCAGGCGGCACACCGAACACGAGCCCACGAATTCCCGCGACCGGCGCCGCATCGCCATGGATATTGGGCCTGGCACTGATCCTGGCGAGCCTTGGAGTCCTGATGGTTATCGCAGTACGCCGCGATCCTCGTCGACTCGGCTCTTGAGCCGTTTGCATTCTGAGACCGTGTCATCCACCCAAGAAAGAGAGGACCACATGGACACCAACCACGACGACCTGAAGGGTCGGGTCAAGCAAGCCGTCGGAGATCTCACCGACAACGACCGCCTCCGCCGAGAGGGTCGGGCCGATCGGGCCGGCGCAAAGGTGAAGGACGCCACCAAGAAGGTTGGCAACAAAATCGATGATGCAGTCGATGCTGTGAAGGACAAACTTCACAAGTAGCACCCGTTCATCGCGCAGGTCCATCGCCCCCCACCGATGGACCCGCGCGATTCTCGCGTCCACACCCGAACGTGCTCAGCCGAGGCGGTCGAGCAGGTTCGCAGTGATGCGTTCTACTCGCGCATCACGACCTGCGAGACCGTGCGCCCAGTCCGTACAACCCGATGTCACGACGGTGCCGCCGCCCGCCGACGTGTACGTGCCGAGCACGGCGTGGCCAGCCGAAATCCGTGCCACCGCTGCCGGATCACGAGTGCCGAAAAGCCGTGACGCGATGAACTCGTCCTCGGCCGGCTCATGAGGTTTCGGTGGCCGTGCGGCCGTCGTGCGCGTGAAGTGCGCGGCTGGTGCCGTGCCGAGAATCACGAACGATTCAGGCGTGCCATCCTCGCCGGTCGGGTACGGCAGGCCATCGACATACGTGAACGCGCAGCCGTCGCACTCGTAGCCGACAATGGTCGCGTCCGCGCCAAGTACGTCGCCATACCCAATGCCGGTACCGTCGAACAGCCAGTGATCCGCTCGGTGGATTATGTAGCCGCCCAATCCGTTCGTCACTCGCTTCCCAATGCGGTGATAGCCACCGCGAGCGAAGCTCACACCGGTCATCTGATTCTCGGGTCTGCCGATGACATGATCCGACCAGATACTCGTGAGCTCACCGATCCGATCAGTGCCGAACACGGGGTCATCCTTGAACTGTCCCTTATAGCCAACCATCGATGCCGCCGGGCCTTGTGGTGTGTGGTCCTCCATACGCACTTGCCAAAACGATGTGTTGCCGGAGAAGAACGCAACGTTGCCGCCGTCGGCGATGAACCCCTCGACCGTGTCGCGCATTTGGCCCGACCAGTATTCGTCATGACCAACGGAGAGTAACAGTCGATAGCTGGCGAGCATCGTCGGATGGTCCTCGAGGTCGGCGTTGGTACACAGATCAACGCCGTATCCCTCGCGCTCGGCCCACTGCAAGAAAGGCAATTCCCAGTCCGGCCACCCCGCCGAACCCGCGTAGCCGGAAAGTCGGTGAAAACGGAGATACCCAACGTGGGTGTTCATGTCGGGATCGGGTGGGTGGGTCGTGGCGACCCTGCGGCCAGCGCCCGACGGCTTGTACAAGTAACCGCGCGACATAGGTCGCTGCAACGACACCGTCGTGGCGCCTGTGTAGAGGTTGTGGCCCCCGAAGTCGTTGTATGCGTGCCATGTGTTGGTGGCAAGTTCGAGCAGGATCGTGTTCGACGAATCAGCGCGCGGACGCACGACGAAGAACGCGTGATCGCGCCGCGTCTTACCGTCGACGTCGATCGTCAAAACCACTTCGTAGTAGCCCGATCGCCAATCGGAGCCAATCGCAAGCGTGGCAGCAGCCGGCCAGCCACACCCTTGCGAGTAGGCATGAAGCGGAGTCGGATGTTGGCCGGCCGCGATGGTGTCGGACCAGACGATGTCGCGAGTCCCGCCAACTCGAGCTACCTCGACGGAGACATCACGCGCTCCTGCGGACGAAAGATGAAGTGCAACCGTGCCGCCCGCGGCGATCGATTGCGGCCAGCAATACCCAGTGACAGTTTCGTAGCCCACCTCGTCAGACTGTCACACGTTGCTGGTGCCGATTGTCCTGCGGAACCTGTGCCGACGACAGCCGCCGCCGATACGGTGCGTGAATGAGCCGCGTCGATGAGGTCGGGGAGCGAGACGGTTGGCGATGCTGGTTGTGCGACAAAGCTGTTGATCCACAGATGTCGGTGAACGACCCACGCGGTCCCAGCGTGGACGCGATCATCAGCAAGGCGAAGAGCAAGTCGAAGGGTCCCGCCGAAGAACGCCTGGCCCACCGTGGATGCAACACCCGCAAGGGTGCGGTGACGCCGGTGGCGCCGTGGTCCGATCACCTCTTCGTGGTCGATCCGTCACCACTCGTCGAGATGGTCGAAACCTTGCGGCGCAAAGGTGGGCGGATGATCGTGGCGCGTTGCCCTACCCGCGCCGACGCCGACGCCGCAGCCGAATGGCTCCTCGATCGACTCTCTCGCCTCGCCCCCGATCTACAGACACGCGCGTCGGTCGAGCCCGGCGGCGGCCAGTTCATGCTCGTACTCCATGTATGACGAGCACGCTCGTGCGTGAGGTAGTCGGCAGCAGGTCAGAGTCAGAAAATGTCTTGGAACATGTGAAACATGGCCGTGCCCACTGCGATGAAAAGCAGGATTCCACCGGTGCCGATCACTGCACCGATCACGAGCCAGACCACATCTTTGAGGATCATCGATAACGCGATGATGACGCCGCCGAGTGCAGGCAATGTGTCGAGTCCGGACAAGGGCGGCGCGAGCGCAGAGGTGACCGAAAGAATCAGGAGACCAACGCCGAGGAGTCGGTAGAAGAACCGCCGCTCGTACAGACTCGACCACCGCGGACGCGAATGCCTTTCGAACCAACGCACCCGACGGATGATGAATGGAATCGCCTTCGTCGTCCAGGCAGCACCGAGTTCACGATGTCGCCAGCGTGCAGGAAGCCAGATCTTTCGGCGACCGAGCATCACCTGTACTGCAACGATGGCTGCGCCGATCTGAAACACGAACATGATTCCGCCGGTGGGGAGCGGAGTTGCCGACACGATCAACAACAGCATGATCGTGAGCGCGATCGTCTTCTCTGCGAACACGTCACCGAGCGCGCCGAGCGACTTGGGTGCATCGCTCTTGAGCCAATCGTCGAGTTCGGTACTGAACCTCATCACGCTCCAACCCACAGCAGGGCCTGGCGGCAGTCGGCGTCGTTCGACCGAGCTACCGCTGCCGTCAACCCTAAACACTCAGCAGACCAGGCCCTTGTATGCCATGACGCGAACTGCAAGAATCCCGCAATGTACAAGAACATCGTGGTAGGCACCGACGGATCAAGCAGCGCTGAAATCGCGGTCAATCACGCTGCGAGCCTCGCCAAGGCAACTGGAGCAACGTTGCACATCGTGCACGCGTATCAAGAAGTGTCGGTGCATGTAGCGGCGCTTTCTGCCAGCTCTGGTGGCCCGGTGGTAGATCTCTCGCCGCTCAATGCTGCCATCAGCGACAGTGCACATTCGGTATGCGATCACGCCGCGGCCGGACCGAGCGAACAAGGCATCAGCGTCGAGACGCATGCCGTGAGCGCCGACCCCGCTACCGCACTCATCAATGTCGCCCAAAGCGTGGGGGCCGATCTTCTGGTGGTGGGTAATCGCGGCATGGCTGGCGTGAAACGGTTCGTGCTCGGCAGCGTGCCAAACAAGATTGCACACCACGCACCATGCAGCCTCCTGATTGTCAACACCACCAGTTGAGCAGGCTCAGGCCGACGGGTCGCGCCACATTCCAGTGAACAGTGGACCACCGTCGGGATGGAATTCGGAGATCGTCACAAAGCCGAGTCGCTCGTAAAACGAGATGTTGCGCGGGTTCGACGACTCGAGGTACGCATTGCTTCGCATCGCATCGCAATGGGCAAGGGTCGGGCGAACAACCGTCGCGCCGAAGCCACGACCTTGCTGGCGCGGATCAACACCGACGATGAACAGGTACATATGAGGATCGTGTGGATGGTTAGCCTCCATCGCATCGCTCATTGCGCCCAGCCGAGCGAGACCGGCGTCGCCGTAGCGGGCGACAATTGCGTTGACGAACGGTCCGACCTCAGAGTCGGCGAGAGCCCTGATTTCGGGAGGCGACCAAATCGAGCCGGCAACGATCGTCGAGTCGTTCTCGAGCACATAGGTGTGCCCTCGGCGCACGCCTGCCTCGGCAATCGAAGCAAACATCACCCCAAGGTCCTGACGGCGCGTCGCCGAATCAGGGAAGAGGTACTGCATCTGGGGGTCGTCGTAAAAACTCTGACTCAGTACCGAGCAGAGCGCAGGGAGATCGACGGAAAGAGCGTGACGGATCTGCATCGCCGAATGCTAGCCACTGGGTCAAACTGTCTGTCCGAGCAAGCTGGCCAAATCGTCGGGACCGCTAGCGCGAGTCGGTGAATCTCGCCGGGCGCTTCTCTTTGCGGGCCAACGTCGCTTCATCGAAGTTGTTGGTCATCATTCGTACGAACAATTGGCCGAGTCCTTCCTGGGCCATGTGCTGTTGCAGACTCGAAGCATCCAGCGAACCCCACAACGTTTTCTTGGTCAGCTCGATCCCGGGTCGGCTGAACGACGCCATCCGCTCGGCGAGGACGTAGCACTCGTCTAACAGTGCATCAGGTGCGACCGTCCTCGAGACCAACCCGATGCGCTCGGCTTCAACCGCCAAGATGTCGCGCCCGGAAAGCATGATCTCGAAGGCGCGTGACGAACCGATTGCGCGGGGAAGCAGATAGCTCAGTCCAAGCTCGCTCGAGGTCAGCCCGTTGTTGATGCCAGCCGCCCGGAAGTACGCCTCGCTCGACGCGATCCGGATGTCGCACGCGAGCGAAAGACAGAACCCGCCGCCGATCGCCGGACCATTGATCGCAGCGACGACGGGCTGATGCATACGGCGAAGTTGCAGGATGACATCGTCGAGAATCTCCATGGCACGCAACGCGATCGTTGGCGGCGTCAGCCCAGCAATGTGGGGCGGGATACCCGAATTCGTCTGGTCCGCACCCGAGCAGAAGCCGGCACCGGCCCCAGTGATCACAACGACACGAACCTCGTTGTCGTGACTCAGCTCCTCGAGCGTCTCACGGAACGGAACCATCACGTCGAACGCCATGGCGTTCATCCGCTCGGGACGATTCAGCGTGACGAGTGCAATGTTCGGACGAGGGCGCTCGACGATGACGAAAGACATGGCCGTAATTGTGCCCGTGGAGTCGCCGCGAGTCCCCATCCAACGCTCGGCCATCGGCGTACTACGACAAACCGCGCTGTTAGAAGCGGCCGCCGTCCACCAGGAACTGTTGTGCGGTGCATGCAGCACCATCGTCGGCCGCGAGGAACAACACCATCTGCGCGAACTCGTCCGGCAGGATTCTCCGCTTCAGCATCTGGTCGTTCAACGTGGCCTGCTCACCCTCAGGAGTCCACCACTTCGAGAGCTGGCGCTCGGTTGCAACCCAACCCGGCATCACGGTGTTCACGCGAATCCCATGAGGACCGAAGGTGTACGCCATTGTGCGGGTGATGCCCTCGACGGCGGATTTGGCGATGGCATAGCCGGGAAAGAAGTCTTCCTTCATCAGATAGCTGCTCGAGCCGATGTTGACGATTGATCCGTGAGCGGCCTCAATCATCTGCGGAGCGAGCGCCTGAATCGCGAACACGTAGTGGCGCAGGTTGACGTGCATGCGGTCGTCGAAATAGTCGGGCGTCATGTCACGCCAGTTGTGTCGGTCGTCGTTCGCTGCGTTGTTCACGAGAACTGTCACACCGCCGAGTGCTTCGATCGCCGCTGTGCACGCGCGACGTAGCGCGGCGATATCCACGAGATCCACTTCGTAGAAGAGTGGGGCGTGTTTGGCTCCAGCACCGACGCATCGATCGATTGTCGCGTGAGCCAGATCGACGTTGATGTCGACGAAGGCAACCTTGCTGCCCTGCAACGCGAATTGCTCGACGATGGCGCTGCCGATGCCGTCGGCGCCACCGGTGACGAACACCGTGCGATCAACGAGCGACGGGTACGACGCATATTGACGGTTCATGACGAAGCCTCCATGATTTGTTGCGCCGTCCACCATGTCCGCAAGCGAGTTGCGTGCGCTGCATTCACCGAGCGATGCGGAATGGCGCCAGCACTCATTGCCGCGATCTGTTCGACGGAACTGCGGGCTTGTGCGTCGGCGTTGTCGGGCGTGAGGCCACCGAGGTGAGGCGTCGCCACAACGCCGGGTCGGCAGGCAAGGTCCGCCGACGGTCGCTGATCTGGAGCCTGGCCGACATCCATGGCCAAGCCAGCGAGATGACCGCTCTCCAACGCTGCAGCGACTGCTGTTTCGTCGAGTAGCTCACCGCGACCCACATTCACGAGCATTGAACCTGGTCGCATCCGCGCCAGTGCGTCCGAATCGATGAGGTGAGTTGTCTCGGCTGTTCCGGGAACGAGCGGAAGGATGAAGTCAGACTTGCCGAGCAGGCCGGCGAGATCGCATTGCTCGACACCGTCGGCGATCGCAACCACGTTCGGGTCGCACACGACGACGTGCATGCCGAGTTCACGCAGGAGGCGAGCGAGATACGAACCGATCGAGCCGTAGCCGATGATACCCGCGGTACGACCGCTCAGCTGCAGGCCCGTGCGCTGAGGTGGGGTCAGTCCGGCGCGGTAGTCGACTGTGGAGTCACTCACGTGGCGGGCGACGTCG
>JAYTWP010000150.1:0-1652 GCA_043743395.1 Actinomycetota bacterium
GGGTCAGGTGATCGACGCCGCAATGGTGGATGGCGCCGCGCTCGTGGCGGCACCGTTCTATGCCGCCACGTCGTCTGGGTACTGGGGAGCGCGAGGCACGAACCACATCGACACCGGCGCTCATTTCTACGAGGTCTACGAATGCGCCGATGGCGCGTATGTGGCACTCGGCGCGATCGAACCACAGTTTTACGCCGAGCTACTCGCCAAGCTGGAGCTTTCTCCCGATGACTTCCCCCAGTGGGACAGACCGCGATGGCCTGCACTCAAGCAACGACTCAGCGACATCTTTCTCAGCGAGCCGCGCGCTCACTGGTGCGCGCTCTTAGAGGGCTCGGAGTCGTGCTTCGCTCCGGTGCTGTCGCCAAGCGAGGCGATGCAGCATCCACACAACGTCGCCCGCGGCACATTTGTCGATGTCAACGGCGTGACCTTGCCCGGTCCGGCGCCCCGGTTCAGTCGTACAGCATCGAGCGCCGGTACGCCGTGTCATGCAGGCACACACACTGAACTCGCGCGTCGCGGCGAACTGTGGTCAGCACCGCGCCGGTGACCCGGTCGTTCACATGCGTGTGAACAAAAGGCGCTCCACGCGTTCGCTGAGTAGCCAACCCGTCGGCGTGCGCACCACAACGTCGTCGTACCAGCCCGCCGCCTCGATGAACATTGGCTGGGCGTTGGGGTCACCTGCTGCAACTGGCAGACGCATCACGACGTGGTATTGCGATCCAATCGCCGCCTTGTCGGCACCGTCGAAGCAGATCTGCACATTGGCCATGTGGTGGATGCGAGCGTCGAAGATAGCCATTGTCGGGGAGAGCCAAGCAACTGCCTCAGCAACCGAACCCGCCACCCCGCCCGCAGTGCTGTAGTCCACGTGCGCGTCCTCGGTGAAACATGCCGACCAGGTCTCCCAATCGGCGCGGTTCAATGCTTCGCTGTAACGAATGAGTAGATCGTTGATCTCGCTGCGGTCGCTGAGCCCTTGTTGGTCCATGTGTGGAACGTAGCCGATCACGGCGAAGGACCGACCCGTTTGAGATCATCCATGAGCCTTCGGATACGGTGCCATCCGTGGGGACCATAGGGGTGACGATTCACGGTGACAGCGCACTTGCCAACGCGCTACGCGCAGCCAACATTGTGAGCGATTGCCCGACGACCGTCGTGATCCCCACACTCGACTGCGTCTCAAAGCCATTCACGGATCTGACGGATGCCGACTTCGATGCTGCGTGGGAGCAACCCATGCGCCAAACCATCATGGCGTTCCAGCAAGCACATCACGCTCGTCACACACGGCTGATCGCGGTAGTGCCCACGATCGGCATGTCCGGCGCACCGCAGCTTGCCCACGCGGCGGCGACTGCCGAGGCAGTACGCGTCATGGTCAAGTCCGCCGCCCGGCAGTGGGGCTCCGATGGCATGACAGTGAATTGCATCGCGATTGCTCCCGAGTTGTTCGGCATCGACCCCACCGCTGTCGGCGCCGTGTCGATTGCTCCGCCAGCACTGGCCACTGGTGGTTCGCTCGTCGACGATGTGGTCCCGCTCATCCGCTTGGTCAGCAGTGCAGACGCGCACTACATCACCGGCGCCACACTCACCGCCGACGGCGGCGTCTGGATGGCGCCGTGACCCCCGCCGCCGCC